>CBDUXS010000260.1:0-1503 GCA_965371255.1 uncultured bacterium | reverse complement strand
ATGGGACGCCTGCTCAGTATGCGGATCGAGGCGGAAGACGAGGCGGCGGCCCGGACTTCGGTCACGGAGATGTGCGAGCGCCTTATCGCCAACCCGATTATCGAGGATTTCGCGATCCTGATCGAGCAAACCGACTGATGCGGTTCGGGATCGTCCGGTTTCCCGGTTCCAACTGCGATGCCGACTGTGAACGGGCGATTACGGAGGGCCTCGGGCACGAGGCGGTTTACTTGTGGCACAGGACCCCGTCGCTCGAGGACGTCGACGTCGTTTTGTTGCCAGGCGGATTTTCATACGGCGACCATCTCCGGGCGGGGGCCATCGCAAGGTTCAGCCCGATCATGCAAGAGGTGATCGCGTTCGCCGCGGATGGCGGACCCGTCGTCGGAATCTGCAACGGCTTCCAGATCCTGTGTGAGGCCCATCTCCTGCCGGGCGCCTTGATTCGCAACCACGGTCTTCGGTTCCGCCATGTTGACGTACACCTTCGGATCGAGCGGACCGACACGGTACTCACCCGTGCGTGCTCCTCCGGGCAGGTACTCCGCATGCCGATCGCGCACGGCGAAGGTCAGTTCGTAGCCGACGAGACGACGCTCGCCCGGCTTGAATCAGAGGGTCGTGTCGTGTTCCGGTACGTCGATCGCCACGGAAACAGGGCCGGCGCGGCAAATCCAAACGGATCGCAGAACGACATCGCCGGCATCTGCAACGAGCACGGAAACATCGTGGGCCTGATGCCTCATCCGGAGCGAGCGATTTCGGCTCTACTGGGCGGATCCGACGGGCTGGCGCTGTGGCAGTCCCTGGAGTGGTCGGCCCGGGAGCCCGTAGCCTCGTGAGCGTACTCATCGAGACGTCTACGGAGCAGCCGACCGTGAGAATCACGCCGACCATGGTGGCGGATCACGGGCTTTCCGAGCAGGAATACGAGAAGATTCTCCACGTTCTGAACCGCGAGCCGACGATCGAGGAATTGGGCATTTTCTCGGCCATGTGGTCCGAGCACTGCGGATACAAGAACTCTCGCCCGCTCCTCAAGACCCTGCCCGTGGAGGGCCCGGCGCTGGTACAGGGACCGGGCGAGAACGCGGGCGTCATCGATGCCGGAGACGGATGGGGCGTGGCGTTCAAAGTCGAGTCCCACAACCACCCGTCAGCCGTGGAACCATACCAGGGAGCGGCGACGGGTGTGGGCGGAATCCTGCGGGACGTATTCACCATGGGCGCCCGGCCGATCGCAATGCTGGACAGTCTAAGGTTCGGCTGTCTCGACTCCGCCCGGTCGCGATACCTGCTTGATGGTGTCGTCCGCGGCATCGGCGATTACGGGAATTGTATCGGCGTACCGACGGTCGGCGGCGAGACCGTGTTCGACCCGGTATACGAGCGAAACCCGCTCATCAACGCCATGTGCATCGGTGTTCTACGCCTCGATCGGCTCATGAAGGGCCGGGCCGACGGCACCGGCAATCCGGTGATGGCCGTCGGGGCCCGGACCGG
>CBDUXS010000259.1:0-1539 GCA_965371255.1 uncultured bacterium | reverse complement strand
CGGAGTGGCACTGCGTGCACTTCGCGTCGAGCACACGCTGAACCTCGTCGTAGGGGACTTTCGTTGGAAACCGCCTGCCTGAGGCAGCGACGAACACTACCAGCAGCATCAGTCCGAACAGAAACCAGCGAGCATGTTTCATCTTGCCATCCTGCCAGAATACCCTGAAAAGCGACCCGACCAGAATCAACAGAGTTGAATATCTATATATCTGATATTAACATGTAGTAGCCGTTTACGATTCTCTCTGCCACCTCGCACATGAGGGAAGTGAGAGCAATGCCCGTGCGCGTTGTGAGACTCCGTAGTATGGGAACCAGGCGACGTTCTCGAACGTGCCGCCTCCAGGCAAGTGGGACCCGGGATGTCCCGCCTGTGACGCTAGGCGTCCCATGCCACGCCCCGGCAACCCGCCGTTCTTCGCCGCCGCAACGTCGGCAAAGCGATCCACATCATGACCCTGCAACGTTGCAAGACTCCGCCAGTTCCGGCGGGTGTGCTTCATGCTGCGCACAACAGCTGGAGGTCGCAGACTTTGCCGGCGGCCTGAAAAACTCCGTGCCGATGATCACGGCCTACCCGCGTGATCTCCCGGCCGACCTCATGGGAGGCAGCTCATGAACCGCGTGACCCAGGATTTGCGCGCACGCGCAGCGGCGGGCGCCGTTTTCCTCCTCTGCGGGGCCTTGCCGGCATTCGCACAGGCGCCGCCGCCGGGTCCGCAGGATCCGTCCAGCGGGGACGCGGCGCGTCTTTATACCGGCGCCTGCGCGCCCTGTCACGGCTCACTGGGCGACGGTATGGGCATGCGGGCCGACCGGCTCGGCTCACCACAGCCACGAGACTTCACCCCGGCCGTGTTCAAGTTCCGGAGCACACCGACGGGTTCGCTTCCGACCGATGAGGATCTGTTTCGAACCATCTCCAGGGGTGTGCCGGGTACGTGGATGCCTTCCTGGAGGAATCTCCTTTCCGAATCCGAGCGCTGGGCGATCATCCGCTACATCAAAGGATTCTCCGAGTACTTCGCCGAAGAGGATCCTGATCCCGCCGTGTTCATCCCGGAGGATCCGGGCTCGACGCCGGAGCGGGTGCAAGAAGGCCGCCTCGTGTACGCGACCCTGAAATGCTGGCAGTGCCACGGAGCCCTCGGCCGAGGTGACGGACCATCGGCGAACGAATTGGAGGACGACTGGGATCGCCAGATCTGGCCCTATGACTTCACGAGGGGTGGCTACAAGAATGGATCAGCGCCCTCCGACCTGTACAGAACGCTTGTTACCGGCCTCACCGGCACGCCAATGCCTGCCTTCGAACGGGCTGTCGTGGCGTATCCCGGGGGAGCCCAGGTGGACGTGGCTCCGATGCGGGCAGCGCTGGACGCTGCCGGGCTCAGCGCTCTGCAAGCCTATCTGGCCGAGCAGCCTGATACGAACCGATTGGGTGAAATGACAGAGGCGGAGATCGACGCGCTGGTCGAGGGACGGATGTGGGCTCTCGTCCATTACGTACGCTCGCTGGATAGAGGCAAGTCGTTGT
>CBDUXS010000258.1:0-1573 GCA_965371255.1 uncultured bacterium | reverse complement strand
GCGTATCAGATCGACCGGCTCTTCGTACAGGTCCTCGTTGCGGTCGGCGTCGGCCAGCGGAAACGGCGCCCCCAATGACAGAATCGGCGGTGGATCCAGAAAGGGTCGCAGCGTCGGGAACACGAGGTAGCTGCCCGTCACGACTCCCAGACCTCCCGAGGCCGCGGGTCGCCAGATCCGGGCTGCGTCCAATCGGTCGTCATTCGGGGTATCGTCGAGACCGAAGATCTCGAGAAACGCAAAATCTTCTCCGCCGGACTGCCGCACTATGGGTCCGGACTCGATCGGTCCCTGGGAGATCGTCAGGTTGATGCTTCCGTTTTCCACGTCATCCGAGCTGCTCACGCGATACACCTGGTGCATCTCGCGCTCCCACGTGATCCCGCCCGGGCGATGCGTCGCGGGATCCTTCAGGAGACCGAGCTCCGGCAGGGCGCCCGAACCGGAATTGGAGATCTGCCGGAATATTTCTTCGGCATTGAAATCGCCGACCGTATCACCCGATACCGTGATATATGTGGCGGCCAGCGCCTCGTCTTCGAGGATGCGCGACCTCATCACGATCCACAGACCGCTGGAGTGGACGATGTAATCTTCGCCTTCGGTCAGCGGCCGGAAAAAGCCCTGAAACTCTGCCGAGTCAGGCAGGCTCGGATCCGCGGATGCGGGCCGTACGGCGATGGCACGCGCCTGGATGATCCCGTCCTCGACATTCTGCGGCTGGCCTGTACGGATTTCGTGCCGGTACAGCTTCAGGGCCGAGCCGGGCTGCAGGCTGGGCGGCACTTCGATTCCTGTCAGCCTTGTCACGTCGATGTGCGGATACGAGGGGAACTCGCGCGGATCGACGACGAAGAAAAACTGCCCGGGCGTAAATCCTACGTCGTCGAGTTCTGACACGAAGTCCTGCAGCACACCCGTCTGACCACCTCCGACGTCCAATGCAAGGCTGCGTGTCTGGATGCTGCCGTCCTGCTCGGCCAGCACACCACGCAACTTCAATGGACCGAACCGCGCCTCGGTGCGGATCCCGAAGTTGCCCGCCGGTATGCCCCGGGAAATGAACCGGGAACGCGGCAGCGGCAGCGTGACTTCACCCAGCTCCAGGAATTCGAGGATTTCGCCCGGCTTGCCCTGGTAGAAGACGTTGATGTTGTTCGTCGCACCGAATTCGCGTGTCTGATCGAAGTCCACGTTCAGGTGGACGCGCTCCGAGATCGTCCCTTTGGCCAGGGCACGCAGTTGAAATTCGGGGCGAATCGTCGGGACGGAACTCCCGTTGCATCGCTGTCCGGTACCCAGGGAGCACGGATCGAACGTTTGCCACTGTGCTCCTATCTGGCCCGTGCCATCGATCTGAATGTCGAGGTCAGCGACTCCCGCCAGCACGTCGGGCAGCAGTTGGACTCGCTTCTCGATGTCGGGCGCCAGCAGTTCATCCGCCTCGTCATCGCGGCCCACGAAAAACCTGCGCGTGTCGAAATTGGACGGAAGCTTGTCGAGCGGTAGAAACACCAGCCACAGCGTGTCCCGTCGCGCCGCCAGATGAAGAATCTCAGCCTCGGATCGTTCC
>CBDUXS010000257.1:0-1583 GCA_965371255.1 uncultured bacterium | reverse complement strand
CGATACAGATAGGACTGGGTCGCGTTGTCGGGTGACGCCATGAAGTAGAGCCACCCGCCACGCTCGTCGACGAGCTCGACACTGACCATGTCGTACTTGCCGAACGTCACGGCCGTAGACGTCGAGCCGTCGCGGGGCACCGAGTAGACGTGCTGCCAGCCGGTGCGCTCACTGATCCACAGAAAGCGCTTTCCGTCGTCCAGCCAGTTCCAATCGTCGACGACATCGAGCCAGGCGTCGTCCCGCTCGGTGAACAGGGAGGTCAGAGAACCGGTCGTTGCATCGGCCAGTACGACCTGATTCTGATTCTGCAGCCGATTCATCCGCTGGATGATGACCGCGTCGGAGTTGCCTGCCCACTCCATTCTCGGGATGTAGTGCTCGCGCGCGTCTCCCGGAAACTCGATCCATGTGATATCGCCACCGGCCGCCGGCACGAGGCCGACCCGCGCCGCGGAATTCGTGCCCCCGGCCTTCGGGTACTGGACGGGGATCGTGTGCGAGTACAGCGAGTCGGTGTCGTTGATCAACAGGTATTCCCGCACGCCTTCCGCGTCGAGTTGCCAGAAGGCGATCGTCTCGCCGTCCGGGCTCCACAGGAAGGCGTCCCTGAGGGAGAACTCCTCCTCGTAGACCCAGTCCGTCGTCCCGTTGATGATCGTTCGCGAACCATCTTCCGTGAGGCGCACGATCTCCCCGCTTCTCAGATCCTCGACGTACAGGTCGAATTCCTGCCGGTATGCGACACGGTTTCCGGCCGGGTCGAACTTCGCGAACATCAGCGAGGATTCCGGCGCGTCGACTCCGAGCTTCTTGAGGGCACCTGAAGTTGTGTCCAGAACCCAGTAGTCGCCCAGCGTGTTGTTGCGCCACACCCGTTTCGTATTCGTGAAAATCAGCAGCCTGGTGCCGTCCGTCGACCACTCGTAGCTCTGTATGGACAGCGGATCTTCGCCGTCGGCCGGAATCAGGGCTGAGGCCGGTACGAGCACCTGGCGCTCGCCGGACCGCGTGTCGTATCGGACGATATCCCGGCCGCCGCCATCGGCCCTCTCGAGCGTCGTGTAGCCGGTCCCGCCGTCGAGCCAACGTGTGGCGCCGAGGAATTCGCCCCGGAAGTCATCACTGAACAGCCGGTCGAGCGTGACTTCCGCCATTCGGGCCTGGGACTCGGCGGAGTCCGGGGCGGCTTCGGCGGCGACCTCCTGGGCGACGAGGGGAGAGGTGAACAGCAGCAGTATCGGGAGTGCGCGCCACACGCACCGGACTCGTACGGGACTCATGTTCAGACCTTCCTCGGACAATTGATTCACTGGCGACCGGGTCGCTTGGTCCCGGTCTGTATCGGCAGGAAACCTAATGCGTGATGGGGGCACTCGCGCCGGTGCGGCGGTGGCTCAGATACCGAACAGCCGCAGGATGTCGTTCAGGAAGGCGAACACCATGAAAAATCCCACGACGGTCGCTCCAGCTACCGTGCTGTACCGGTAAACCGCCTGCGGCAGACGCTGGCCGGCCAGGCCTTCTAGCAAGAGCAGGAAAAAGTGGCCGCCGTCCAGTACGGGAATCGGCAGGAAGTTGAG
>CBDUXS010000256.1:0-1588 GCA_965371255.1 uncultured bacterium | reverse complement strand
GGCGCGTAGTTGTATGACTGGACGCCGTATATGTACTCGTGCGTGGTCATCGGCAGCAGGGCGATCGCGGTGAACCAGCCGCTCCAGACCCCGATGATGTTCGCGAAGATGACGATCGGGACCATGACGATTGCGCCGGCGACGACCCTGGGCACGACCAGTTCCATCACGGGGTCACGTCCCAGGGTCCGCAGAGCGTCGATCTGGTCGGTGACCTTCATGGTCCCGAGTTCGGCTCCGATCCCCGCGCCGACCCTTCCTGCCATGATGATGGCCGAAAGGAGCGGAGCCAGTTCCGTCAGCATGCCGGCCACTACTGCCTGGCCCACGATCCACATCGGTAGATCATTGAACTGATAGCCGCTTTGCTGGGCCAGAATCGAGCCGCTGAGCATGCCTACGAACAGGATGAGCGGGAGACTGTCGATTCCGATGGCCTTCGCCTGCACGAACGCCTCGCGGCGCCATTCGCGTGGGTGCGCGAGGGCAGAAATAGTGGCGCACGCCATGAGACCAGCCGATCCGAAGGCTCGAGTCGATCTCACCCCCCGCTGACCGAGAGTTCGGAGAGACGCCACGCGCTCACTCATCTCGGACGTCGCCCCTGTGCCTCACGCAGCGAGTCGAGCCGGGTGCTCAGCTGTGAAATACCGGGATCTGCCGCACGCTGTGCACCGGTGTCAGCAGGGGTGTCGGCAAGCGGATCGGAAACAGCGTTTGCCGATTCCGCGACTATCGTGTCCCGGATCGCGGCCAGGGAATCCGCGCGCACCGCTATGAGATCAGCCAGCGTCTCCATGCGTGTGGGATCGGAGCCCGCGTTCTCCGCGAACGCCAAGAGCTGCTTCGCGGTCACGCCGTGGGCTTTCAGGATCGCCTTTCGTGCGGAGTCCGCACGCGCCTGGCGGTCTTCGTCGTCGGTCCCGGCGGGCAAATGTCTGCGGACATCGGCGAGCTCACCCATTACGGCTACGTATGTCGCGGGGTCCATCACGTCGTCGAAGTCGCTCGTGGTCTGCCCGCAGGCAGGTAGCGCTAGCGTCGGGGCGATGGCGAGTGCGGCGAGTCGGGCAAGCGTGTGCTTCATGCCGGATCAGCCTACGAGACGAGCCGTCCGGTTGCAACGGTATTGCGTCCGATTCGCCACGCGGCGTTCGCGATGTTTTCGTTCGCAAACTCGATCTGCAACTGGCGCCACTCGCCCCTTGTCTTGACCCCACGGCGGCAGGCGCCACATTGCGACTTGTGTTACGCTGGATCTACGAGTGACCCAGGAGACTGATTGGTGATTCGAACCGCTGCCTTCCGTCCCGTACTCCCGGTATTGATCGGGGTAGCGACTCTAGCGCTGACGGCGTGCGCGTCGTCGGCCCGGCGATCCGGCGCTGTCGCCTTGCCCGTGGCTGGACAGGTTTACGGAGCAGAAACCTCGGAGGCGGCCGTACGAGTCTTCCTGGATGCGGCTGCCGTCGACGACTATCCGGGCATGTGGTCGGTCTTCGGGACGGAGGAAGGTCCGGCCATCGAACGGTTCGGTGTCGCGGATATCGAAGCGCGGATGATCGTTCTGTCACGACTGCTCAGGAAC
>CBDUXS010000255.1:0-1611 GCA_965371255.1 uncultured bacterium | reverse complement strand
GACCCGGCCAATGTTCCGTTTCGCCTCGAGTTCAACAGCCGGATGCCGAATTCGCGTATCGGATCCCATGCTCTCCGGCTCGACCTGTCCGACACGGAGCCTGGCGAATACGTCCTCGCGATTCAAATCCTGGATCGGGCCACCGGCACGCGAAGCCTGCCTTCCGTCACACCGATCCGGGTGCGCCGCTAGAAGCCTGTCCTATCACCTGTTGTTGGCCACCGTTACCCCCGGTACAATTCGGCAGACAGTTGTTTGCACCTTTCCTTTTCATTCGGAGGCGGCATGAGACGGACACGGGTGGCTACCGCAATCGGTGTGCTCTTGCTCACGCTACCCACGGTGGCGCCGGCACAGGAACACACCATAACTGAGCCGGATCTCGACGCGATGGTCACGGCTCATTCCGAGGATCTGGATACCGGCCGAGCCGTCCTGGCGGCATTTCTTGCCCGGCCCGAAGTCACGCGAGTCGTTGCGGAGGCCGGGATCGATGTCCGGCGGGCTGAATCGGCCGTCGCCGTATTGAGCGCGGAAGACCTGAAGCAACTCGCCGTGCGGCTGGATCGGCTCGACGGTGCGCTGGCCGGCGGCGATACGATCACCATCGAGATGACCACGATCATCATCGCGCTGCTGGTGCTGATCGTCCTGCTCGCCATCTGAACTGCGTTCGGGCGGCGGGCAGCCGAATGTTGCTGGCCGCCGGCCGAGCGTTGCTGAGCGCCGTCCGGCCGGGCCTGACGGTGTTTACGGCCGTCGCGCTCCTGGCCGTCGGGCTCCCCGATCAAGCATCCGCAGTCCAGGACGCCGGGGCTGACGGAGGTCCGCCGCCGGGCGCCACGGTGCTCGACGTGCCGTATCTCCCCCAGGACGAGCTGCTGTGCGGCGGCGCCTCGGCCGCCATGGTGCTCCGCTACTGGGGCATGGAAAATGTCCTTCCGACCGATTTCTCCCCGCTCGTCAGCCAATCCCTGGGCGGCATGCGGGCCCGCGATCTGGCCGCGAAACTTGTCGAACTCGGATGGGACCCGATCCTGTTCACAGGCCGGTTCGAGGAAATCCAACGGCACATCCGGCTGGGCCGGCCGGTAATCACGCTGATCGAGGTGACGGGCGGGCGGTTTCACTACGTCGTCGTGGTGGGAGAACTGGAAGAACGACTCGTCGTGCATGACCCGGCCGTGTCACCGTTCCGACTCATGTCGCGCGAAGAACTGGAGCGGGCCTGGGAGCGGACCGGCGGCCTGTCGCTTCTCGTAGTGCCGGCGCCCGGACGTGCGCCCAACGTGCGCCCGCCGGACGGCGTGGGGGCAGACGATCCGGGCGACCAGGCGGCGGGCAACCTGGGCCCGGCGGTCGATCAGCCGTTGCCGCCCGTCTGCCGGCGCTCACTGGCCGATGCGATCCGGCTCGCAAATCGGGGACGCACCGATGAGGCGGCGGCGCTGCTATCGGAGGGCGAGTGCGCGACGCGGCCCGCGTTCTGGCGCGAGCTGGCTGGGGTTCGTCTTCGCCAGGGCGACCTTAACGCGGCGGCGGGCCTGTCCCGCAAAGCGCTCGAAGCGGACCCGTCGGACGGACACGCGGCGGAGATTCTCGCCACGTCGC
>CBDUXS010000254.1:0-1628 GCA_965371255.1 uncultured bacterium | reverse complement strand
CTGCGGACTCTGTCCGACGGTGTGCCCGGTAAACTGCATCAAACTGATTCCGGCGGAGGACGAGAACGGAGAGCGGTACGCGGCAGTGTACGAAATCGACGAATTCCGCTGTATTTTTTGCGGGTTCTGCCAGGAGGTGTGCCCGGTCGAGGCCATCCACCTCGGCGTACATTACGAGAACGCAGAGTACAGCCGCGAGCGTTGGGTGTATGATCTCGAGCGGCTCACCGAGATGGACCATCCCGTCACGTCCCTCTGGGATCCATCCGAGCCGGCCTCCGAATGATCACCGAGTTCTTCTTTCTCCTGTTCCTGGTCATGGCCGCGGCGGGCGCCGTGATGGTCGTCGCAAGCCGGAATCCAGTCGCGAGCTTGATGTTTCTGGTGCTTACGCTGTTTGCTCTGGCGGGCCTGTTCGTCCTGCTCGACGCGCATTTCCTTGCGGCCGTTCAGGTCATCGTCTACGCCGGTGCCATCATGGTGCTGTTCCTGTTCGTCATCATGCTCCTGAATCTGGGCAACGAAGTCCGGTCAGACCTGCGGGGGTTGGCGGGGAAGGGCTCGGGCCTGATTGTGGGTGCCGCGATGTTTGCCGGCCTGGCAACGGTCGTGCGACGCGGCAGCGCCACTGACATGGCCGGGGGGATGGGACCGGAGACCGTACGGGCCGTGCTCGAGTCCCGTGGAGCGTTGGGCGCCATCGCGGATCCGCTGTATCGGAGCTATCTGGTGCCCTTCGAGGTCACGTCGCTCCTGCTGCTGGTCGCGGTCGTCGGGGCGATCGTCCTGGCCCGGCGCAAGGCTCCGTAGCATGACCATAGACTTCTCTACTGCGGCTCTCTACCTGAGCGGATTCCTGTTTGCTGTCGGTGTGGCGGGCGTACTCGTGCGCCGCAATGCGATCCTCGTATTCATGTGCATAGAACTCATGCTCAACGGAGTGAATCTGGCGCTGGTCGCGTTCTCGCGGTCGCTCGGTTTCGACGCACAGGTTCTCGTGTTCTTCGTGATGGCGGTGGCTGCCGCAGAGGCGGCTGTGGGGTTGGCCATCATCATTTCCGTATTCCGACACTACGAACTCGTTGACATCGATCGAGTGTCGCTGCTCAAATGGTAATCGCTTCGCTGTTCGCCCTGGCTCTGCCGACTCAGGTGGAAGCCGGCTATGTGCCCGTCCTTCCCGGACTCATCCTGGCGTTGCCGCTGGCGGGAGCCCTGATCAATGGGCTCACGGCGTTCGTGTGGCCGGAAAACAAACGGATCCCGACGCTGGTCGGACCGGCTGCGATAATCGGCGCTTTTGCCGTGGTCGTCGCGAATTTCGTGGCAATGCGTCTGGCACCGCCCGAGGCGGCGGTCGTGGTCACGCTATGGCAGTGGATGTCGGTAGACGCCTTGCGTATCGGGGTGGATCTGGGGTTCGACCAGTTGTCGATGCTGATGATGCTGATCGTGACCGGCGTCAGTTCGGTGATCCACGTGTACAGCATCGGCTACATGCGTGAGGATCCTGGCTATTCCCGGTACTTCGCGTACTTGAACCTGTTCGTATTCTTCATGCTTGTCCTGGTCATGGGGGCGAACTTCCCGCTGATGTTCGTCGGTTGGGAGGGAGTCGGGTTGTGTTC
>CBDUXS010000253.1:0-1630 GCA_965371255.1 uncultured bacterium | reverse complement strand
GAGCGCCGGTTCGCATCAAGCGATGCATCCCACATGCCTTGCTGCGTGAAAATATGGCTGGACATGTGCACGGCGTGGGCAAGCGTCGGGGCGATCTCGAGGTAGCGCTGGGCGGCTTCCACGGCCATGGCCGAGAGCGGCGGATAGTCGTAGCTGTGGATGATGTAATGAGCCAGACCCGGATGCTCTGGCATGTCGGCGAACATCGCTTCGAAGAACGCCCCGGTCTTCCTCTGAACGGCGTACGTCTCGTCGGTCGGATCCGCGTTGCTCAGCACGGACAGTTGATGGAAGATCGCCGCTTCCGGGTCGTCCGGATTCCCTGCAGTTACGGATTCCATCGCTTCCTCGTACGTGATCGCATGGGTCCGATGATCGAGGATCTCGTAGTCGCGATAGAACGTCGCGATCGCTTCGATGAACCCCGACTCCCGGTCCGAACTTGCCATCGCCAGGGCTGCCTGTGCCGCAGCACTGCCGTGCTCGACATCGCTCGGCCTCGGGGGTGCCCAGAGAGGATGGTAATACGTCATGGCGATCCCCCAGTGCGCCATCGCACAAGCGGGATCCGCCTCGGCTACGGCCTCGAAGGTCTGCCTCGACTGGGCGAATTCGAACGAGTGCAGGAGCGCCACGGCCCGATCGAAGTCTGCGCCGACCGATTCGTCGCAAGTCGTGACGAAGTGGACCTCGCCGATACCGGAGGATTCTTGCGCGATTGCAGATGTGACGCCGGAGAGGCAGACGAAAGTCATGATGGTAGGGACGAGTGATCTCACAAGGTCCTCCATGCGGGGAGAGTGGCCGAGCCGGGCTCGCAGTCTAGCCAGCGCGCTGAATTCGTGCAAAACGGTGGGCGGCCGGACGGATAGCCGTGGCCCGGGGCCTCCAGCTGGGGAACCGACAGTCTGGGCCCATACGCTATATAATCAAAGCCACGCCACTTAGCTTCGAACGCCGCGTAGACGTCTGACGCCCCCAGGCATCTGCGGAAAGGAGGACGATGCGCCGCTTCTTCCGCCGCACATTGCCGTTTTTCGTCGTGCTGAATCTTCCCGCGTCGCTGGCTTTCGCCCAGGCTGAGCGCATCGATCCGATCCCGGCGGGTCCCGAGAAGATCGTCAAGGCACTGTCGCCATTCCGCGGCAATCCGGACTCCAGCAAAGTGGCGCGCCTGCTGGATGAGCAAGCCGAGAAAACCGGCTTTCCGGCATCGGATTTCGACCAGATTCTCGTCGCCAGGCTGTGGAGACGGGCCGAGAAGCCGGAACTGGCCATGGCGGCGCTCGCCGAGGTAGATCCGATGGGCCAGGATGCTGATCTGGCGATGTATGAGCGTGCCCGCACATGGCTTGAATCGGACACCAACGTATCGGCAGGGAATCGTGCCTACTGGTCATCCTGCGGTGCGCCGGACGAACGCGTTCGGGCCGAAATCGAATGGGACCTCTTGCCGGTATCGACGCCGGAGGAGCGAGAGGCGTGGAAAGCTGCTCCCGCTCGGGAGGACTGCGACTGGCTACGTGACTTCTGGAGCGAACGAGCCGTCCGGATGGCCGTGACGGTGGACGAGCGAGTCGCAACCCACTTTCAGCGCATGGTTCACGCGCGGGAATGGTTCTGGATCCCG
>CBDUXS010000252.1:0-1673 GCA_965371255.1 uncultured bacterium | reverse complement strand
GTCACGGACGGTGCGTCGCTCAACGTCACGTTCACCGTGGACGTGGCCACCTGGTTCCGCACGCCGGGCGGCTCGCTGATCGATCCGGCTTCCGCAAACAAGGGCCGGGCGAATGAGCAACTCGTCGAGAATAACATCGAAGGCTCGATCGACATCTTCGAGGACAACGACAGGGATGGGCATCACGACTCGAGCGACGACTAAACCCCGAGTTCCCGCATGTCGCTCTGAGGGCGCCCTGGTCCGTGAATAGCGGGTCAGGGCGTTTCCGTTTGCACGATCCCCCACTCGTGAAGATTCTGCGCGAACCCCGTAACGCCTACCTCCACGCCACCGATGCGCGGTGACACGGCCAGAAGCTGGTCGAAGAACCACAGGAAAGCGTACGGATGGTCCGCTGCGATGAGCCGGGCCGATTCCCGCCAGAACGGACGCGCGGCCTCGGGGCTCGGCGCAGCTAGTGCACTGTCCATCAGCGCGGTGACGCGCGGGAAATCATAGCTCACCAGGTTGACGGGACTCCCGGCATCGGCCCAGAAGAACGAGATGTCGGGATCCAGGCCGACCTGCCAGCCGAGCATGACCGCCTCGTAATCATGAGCGCGGGCCCGCGCGAACAGCGAGCCGAATTCCTGCTGTCCGATCTCGACGACGGCACCAATGTCGGCGAGTTGTTGCTGGATGATCGTGATCGCATCCTCGCGCCGGGCGTTGCCGGCCGAGGTTTCGATCCTGAATCCCAGTTCCCGGCCTCCGGATTCCCGGACACCGTTGCCATCCTCGTCGTGCCATCCCGCCTCATCGAGCAACTGGCGGGCCTGCTCCGGATCGTAAAGTGCGCCGTCGGGCGACGGGGCAAGGTCAGCGAACAGCGAGCCGTACGGACCGTAGGCGGGTTCCGCGAAACCGGCCATGTCGAGCGCACGGATGATTACGTTTCGATCGATCGCTAAGGACAGGGCCCGCCGTACGGCCGGGTTCGCGAATGCCGGATGGGCCTCCGGGTTCCAGGCGATGAAGTCGTAGCCGCGCTGTGGAATCCGGGCAAGCCGAAATCCGCCGTCGGCGAGGGCGTCGAGTCCGGCGAAGGAGTCGAGCTGAATCAGGTCCACGTCGCCCGCCCTCAGCGCCGCACGTCTCGTGGTCTCATCGGGCATTATCTGCAGGGCGATCCGATCGAGTCGGGCCGTTTCTTGTCCGCCGTCGTTGCGCTCGAGGACGATGCGTTCGGCCGGCGCCCATTCGGCGAGGTTGAACGCTCCACTCACGACGAGACCGGAGTCAGCGGCACTGGCCATCAACGCTCTCAGATCGTCCATCGAAAGACGTCCATACGCATGCGACGGCAGGATGCCGATACCGGTGTCGAACAGCATGGCCGGGTAGGCCTGCTCGAAGAAGAACGAAATGGTCGAGTCATTGACGGCCACGACGGAATCAATCCGCGCCGTCACGCCGGAGAGTGGAAGCGGTTCGTCCGGATTGCTCAGAATGCCGAAGGTGAACACGACGTCTTCGGCCACGATTGGCTTGCCATCGGACCAGCGTCGAGACGTGTCCAGCCGGTAGGTCAGCTTCGCGCCGTCGATCTCGTATCCACGCGCGAGCGCCTGTGGGTGCTGCTCGGGGAAGGAAAGTCCGCCATTCTTCCATTCGGCGAAATTCAGGCCCGG
>CBDUXS010000251.1:0-1688 GCA_965371255.1 uncultured bacterium | reverse complement strand
ATGTGGCGGCGCGCCGTCGTCCCGGCGGTCGCGCTGCTGGCCGGCTGCCAGGCGGCGGCCTCGCAGGATTCGACTCCGGAAGTCGTGGCCCGTCTTCTGGAGCTCGAGCGACAGGCAACGTCGGGGTTGCCCTCATCCGGCTATGCCTCCGGGGACGATCCTTTCCGGGTACGGATTCTGTCGGGCAATCGAACCCTCGTCCTGCTGCGAGGTGCATCCACGCTCGTGCTGCTGGACGCGGAGGGCGAGGAACTGGACCGGGTCCCTACGCCGGAGGCGCCCGCAAGCTGGGCGTTCGTCGGGCCGCATCGAGTGCTGGTGGCCGGCGAGCTGTCGTCTTCCCTGCAATCCTACGGCATCACGACTGACGCGATCATTCCAGGCAGCCTGCTGACGCTCGACGGTGTTCAGGGCGTGCGGGGCCTCGAGTGGCTGCCAGGGCCGGCGATTCTGCTGGCGGCGGACTCTGAGCGACCGCGAATCGTAGCGTTGAGTCTTCGCCACGACGGATCCGGAGACGGCCTGTCCGTGGCGTCCCGGCAGGACATAATGCTGGAGACGCCCGCATTGGAGCTCCGCGCCGTTGGTTCATGGCTGCTCGTAAACGAATTACTGGCGCATCGGCTGCGCATAGTTCCTCTCATCCCGGCACCCGAATTCGAGGCGTCAACAGAGATTCAACTCGACGGTCCGATCTGGTCGTTCGATGCCATCGAGACGGCTGATGGTCTTCGGATTGCCCTCGGTGCGGCGGAAGATCACCCGCTCGATCGATCGGGCGGGGAGTTCGGCTACGTCGACTCGTACCTCTACCTGTATGACATGCCCGTATACGACCTGTCCGGCCCCACAGCGGTGGAGCCGACCAGGACCGCCAGCCTGAATCTGTCGGCAGAAGGCGTGACCACTCCGAAGGCGCTTCGGTTCGGGAAAGGGGTGCTCACGGTCACGGCGTTCGGTTCGGATCATCTGCTCCGCGTGATCCTGGCTGGCGACGAACTTCGGCTTTCGGAGAGCCTTCCCGTTCCCGCGGGCACCACTGATTTCGACGTCGGCCTGGACGGCCGGCTGGTTCTGGCCAACCTGCTGCTCGACGCGGTGTTCGAGGTACCGGCCGATGACGGCGCGGATGTCGATCGCCTCCGTAGCTTCAGCCCCGGGGATCGCAGCTTCGAGAGCCGGCTCGGCGAGATGATTTTCTTCACCACGCTGATGGCGCCCGCCAACGTATCGGACGACCATCATTCACGTTTCACCTGCGAAACGTGCCATTTCGAGGGCGAAGTGGACGGGCGGACGCACTATACGGGGCGTGGCTCCGTGTTCGCTTCGACGAAGACCCTGCGCGGGCTGGCCGGCAACGTGCCCGTATTCTCGCGCGGCAGCGATTCGTCGTTGACCTCGATGGTGATGGCGGAATTCGATGTGGCGAACCAGTTCGACCCCTGGTTCTCTCTCGATCCGGCGGCGCATCCGTCGCTGGCACAGCTCTCGTCCCTTGCGCGGAGGGAAACAGCGGCGGCTCATGTCGACCCGGGCATGCAGCGGGAGGCCCTGCTCACGTTCCTCATCGAATTCGGGCATCGCCGGAATCCCGTCCGCTCCGTCGGCGCCGGGCTGACCAAGATCGAGCGCGACGGCCTCGGCGTGTTCCGGGACCACTGCTCGGCATGCCACCAGCCGCTGAC
>CBDUXS010000250.1:0-1753 GCA_965371255.1 uncultured bacterium | reverse complement strand
TCGGGCACCTCTCGAGGATCTCGAGATCCCGACGTTCATCCGACGCCAGATGGACTGACCTGCTGACGTCTTGGGACCGGAACACCGAGGAGAGCGTTCGAAGTGACGGAATACGGACAGAAGCGGTCCGCCCCCGTGGGGAAGGTGCTCGCAGCCGCCATTGGCGTGCTCGGAATCTTCTGGCTGGCCGCCTCCAGTTCCACGTCACCCTCGGAACCGGTACCGGTTCGGCGTGTGGTCGTGCCCGCTCCACTCCCTCCCGTGAGCGTGTACGATACTCTTGATCGTGGCGAGACGCTGGCGGAATTGCTGGCGGACAACGGATTCGACGGGCCCGCAATTTATCAACTGACGGCGGTAGTGCGGGAGGTCAAGAACCCGCGCACTTTTCGCCCGGGGTTGGTAGCGAGCTTTACGGGCCTGCCGGACTCGATACCGCAGTCGGTTCTGCTGCAAGTGAACGCAGACTCCCTGCTCGAACTGGAATTGATCGATTCGGTGTGGACCGGAATTGTCCATACGGTCACCGTGATCACAGATACGCTGCACCTCGCAGGACTGATCGAATCCAGTCTATGGTTCGCGACGTTGTCCGGAGACTTGAATAAGCTCGGCGAGGGCGAATTTCAGGAGTACGTGTACGATCTCGCGGACAACGTATTCGGATGGAAGGTAGACTTCACCCGGGACATCCGTCGAGGAGACGCTTTCCGCGTGGCGGTGGAGCGCGAGCGCCGACCGGACGGATCCCTGCGTTCGAGGCGCTTCCTGGCCATCGAATTGATGACCCGTGGTAAGCTTCTGCAGGCGATACCCTTTACACGGCCCGAAGGCCATCGGGAGTATTTTGACGCGGATGGATCGGCGATGCGCGGAACCTTCCTGCGGTACCCGGTTTCGTTTCGGGTGACGAGCAGCTTCTCGCGACGGCGATACCATCCGATCCTGAAAGTTCGGAGGCCGCACCTCGGAACCGATTACGGGGCTCCGCGAGGTACACCGGTGCGTGTCACGGCGGCCGGAACCGTGACGCGTGCCGGAACGTGGGGCGGGTACGGTCGTATGGTCGAGGTTCGTCACGCGCGTGGAATCGTCACTCGGTATGCGCATTTGAGCAGAATCAGCGTGAGAGTTGGCGCGTTCGTAGAGCAGGAGCAGGTCATCGGTCGAGTGGGATCGACGGGTCTCGCGACAGCCGCGCATCTGCACTACGAATTCCTGCAGAGAGGCAGGCAGGTGAATCCCGCCACGATCGACCTGCCCTCGGCGCCCGCGTTGGAAACCGAGTTCATGGAAGACTTCGGCCGGAGCAGGGACCTGGCGCTCGCGGAGTTGAATCGGGTAGCTCTGCCTGGGCTGTCCGATGATCCGAGAGCTGCCTCAGTTGTAGCGGACTGACAGCGCCGGATGGTGTCCGCAGGAGTGATTGCTGTATTCCTGGCTGGCGCCGCAGGCGTGTTGATCGCCGGCTGGGCTTACGGGCGCCTGGAGGAGCCGGTGCGAGGTCGCGTTGGTCCTGGTGTGCTCCGCGGTGCTTCATTGTTTCTGATTCTCGCCGGCTGGTTTCTACCCCAGCTCCCGGTTGGCGGAACCCGGTCCGAGGCCACACACGCACTCATCCTCGACCGTTCTCTCAGTATGTCGCTGCCCGTGTTTCCCGGGGGGCAGTCGCGCGCCGATTCGGTGGCTGTGCTGGCGGGCGCGCTTGCGAGCCGCCTCACGATCGGGTTCGGAGACTCGGCTCGCCTGGAAA
>CBDUXS010000249.1:0-1780 GCA_965371255.1 uncultured bacterium | reverse complement strand
CTCGACGCGATGCTGGCGGCGGATCGGGCGGCCAATCGGTGTCCGGTGATGGTGTGCGCGACGATTGGTACCACGTCGTGCGCCAGTTGTGACCCGGTGGCGGAGATCGCAGACATATGCGCCGTACACGACGTTTGGCTGCATGTGGACGCTGCCTATGCGGGCCCCGCGGCATCTCTGGCAGAATTTCGGCCCCTGTTCGACGGCTGGGAACGGGCCGACTCGATCGTCCTGAACCCCCACAAGTGGATGTCCGTGCCGATGGACTGCAGTGTTCTGTTGGGTCGCGACATGAATGAGTTCCGAGCCTCGCTGGCCCTCACGCCGGACTTTCTGGCGTCCGACACGACAGCTCCCAATCTGATGGATGTAGGGCTCGCACTGGGCCGCCGG
Source organism: uncultured bacterium (assembly GCA_965371255.1). Taxonomy (GTDB): domain Bacteria; phylum Gemmatimonadota; class Gemmatimonadetes; order Palauibacterales; family Palauibacteraceae; genus JARFPW01. The sequence continues at coordinate 1,387 of CBDUXS010000249.1, read as the reverse complement.
TTCCGGGCGCTCAAGCTGTGGTTCGTGTTTCGCTGGTATGGAGCCGAGGGACTGCGAGACATGATGCGCCGACACTGCGCGCTCGCCCGCGAATTCGCTGACCGCATCCAGGCGGATCCGAGATTCGAACTCGCCGCGCCGGTGGGGTTCAGCACGGTCTGCTTCCGGGCTCTGCCGTGCGCCGGATGGTCGGAGGAAGCCTGGAATCGCCGATTACTGGAGGAAGTCAATCGGGCCGGAGATGTGTTTATCTCTCACGCGACCCTCGACGGACGGTACACGATCCGGTTGACGATCGGGAACGTGCATACGAATCGCTCGCACGTGGACGGCGCATGGGATTCCGTGTCTACGATTGTTGACGGATTGGCGACGATTCCAGCGTCCGGCGACTGATCGCACACGTGGCAAGGCTGCTGAAGAACCGTGGAGGTGCTGAAAGCTTGCGCCCTGGCTGTGGATCCGGCCAGCTTGTCCATCTTCCGGTTCACCTCAGTTGTGCCGATCACTTTCAACCCGAATAACAGGTGCCACGAATGCCGCAAACGACACGTCTCGAGAGCCGAATCCTCACCCGCAGTTTCGCCGCCTGGTTCGCGGCGGCCATGATCGTGCTGCCGGCGCGGCCGGTTTCTGCACAGCAGACGGCCGTCGTACCGACGGACCAACCGGCGATACTCGAGGCGGCCGACGAGGCGCGATCCATGGGATCGGCCGACGCGCCCATTCGGATCGTCGAGATTTCGGACTTCGAGTGCCCGTTCTGCGCGCAGTTCTACAACGAGTCCTTTCGTGCGGTTGACAGCCTCTATGTAAAGAGCGGCATCGCCAGGTATCTGTGGATTTCCTTCCCCAACAGCCGCCATCCCAGGGCCTGGCCGGCGATTGAAGCAGCATTCTGCGCCGGAGCGGCCGGCAGATTCTGGGAGATGCACGACGTGCTGTTCGAGAAGCAGGACGAATGGCTCGCGGCGGCCGATCTCAACGCCGTGTTGATTGACTACGCTATGGCCATCGGAATCGAGGAGTCCGGCTTCCGGGAATGCCTGCGGAACGACCTGACGGCACCGTTACAGGTGTCTGACTACGATGCCGCACTGCGTTCGGGCATCACGAGCACCCCGTTCTTCGTCGTCGGGGACAGCATCGCGATCCGTGGCGCCGTATCTGTCGAACGCTTCCAGGCGGCGGTAGACAGCCTGCTAATTGCCCGGGGCCTGCCGCTGCCGTAGCGGCCCGTCGAAGGAGTGGGGCCGGCGCACGGTGCTAGCAGAAGCCTGTTGAGGAACTGGGGTGGCCGCGCGAGTGGTGCTTGCAGAAGCCTGCGGGAGTACTGGGGTGGCCGCGCGAGTGGTGCTTGCGCGCGTTCAGAGCAGGAACGACGACG
>CBDUXS010000248.1:0-1791 GCA_965371255.1 uncultured bacterium | reverse complement strand
GGAAGCCGTAGAGGACGCAGAGGGCGACTAGCCCCGGCGGTCGTGTGGTGGGCTGAATGGACGATATTACAGTTGCTCGCATACGCCGGGCTCACGGACTTACCGGAGAGCTTCAGGTGCAGTCGGAAACGAGCGATGGAATGGAGACATTTCAGCCGGGCCGTCGGTTCCGAGTGAGGGCGGTCGGGCGGGATTTGGCGCACACGACGCTGACCCTGGAGACGAGCCGTCCTCACAAGGGCGGATTCCTGATGCGGTTCGCGGAGGTTTCTGACCTGGAAGGTGCGCGCCGCCTGTTGGGTGCCGAGCTGCTGCTCGGGGGGGATGAGTTACGGCCGCTGGACGACGGGGAGTTCTTCCTTCACGACCTTGTCGGTCTCGAGATCGTTGAGCCGGACGGTTGCAGTCTGGGCACGATCGCCGACGTGTACGACGCCGGTGGACAAATACTCGCCGCTGTGGTACTGGACGGTCGGGAGCGGCTGTTTCCCATCCGATCCGAGACGGTTCGCCGGATCGACATGAATGCGAGGAAGATCGAGGTTTGCCTGCCAGCGGGACTGCTGGAGTTGTAACCGGTGCGGATCAACGTCGTGACGATGTTTCCGGAATTTTTTGCCGAACCGCTTCGGACCAGTATCGTCGGGCGTGCCGCGAAGGCCGGGACAGCAGAGTTCCGGGTAGTAGACCTTCGAGACTTCACCCACGACAAGCATCGGACGGTGGACGACGAGCCGTTTGGCGGTGGGGCCGGCATGGTTTTGAAGCCGGAACCGTTCTTTGAGGCGGTGGAAGACCTCGAGCCCAGGGGGCCGATCGTCCTGCTGAGCCCGAGGGGCCGGAAATTCGACCACGAGAAAGCCGTTCAGTACGCCGTCGGGGGAGAGTTGACGCTCCTTTGCGGACATTACAAGGGCGTGGACGAGCGAGTCGCCGAAGGCCTGGCGGATGAGGAACTGTCGGTCGGCGACTATGTGTTATCGGGCGGTGAGCCGGCTGCCCTGGTTGTGGTCGACGCGGTCGTCCGGTTGTTGCCGGGTGCCATGGGCGATCACGAATCGGCGGCTGGGGACTCGTTTTATGATGGACTGCTCGCACCGCCGGAGTACACGCGGCCGGCTGAGTATCGCGGGATGGTCGTGCCGGATGTATTACGGTCCGGTGATCACGCTCGGGTCGAGGCCTGGAGACGCGAGCAGGCAGAGCAGTTGACCCGTGAGCGTCGTCCCGAATTGTGGGAACGGGAGCGTTGACAGGGACAAGTAGAACAAGACGATATACAGGTTAGATTACTGTGCTGGCCGCAGCGGGCGGCCCTGGAAGGAGCGGTAAGGTGGATCCCAGGATAGCTGAAATCGAACAGAAGCAGATGCGGGCCGATCTGCCGGCATTTGCGCCGGGCGATACGCTGCGAGTTCTCGTGCGCGTCGTAGAGGGGTCCAAGGAGCGCATACAGGCCTTCGAAGGCATATGCATCTCTCGCCGGGGCGCCAGGCTGAACGAGACGTTCACCGTGCGTAAGATCTCCGGTGGAGTAGGCGTCGAGCGGATCTTCCCGGTCCATTCACCGACGATCGCCGGTATCGAGGTCGTTCGACGCGGCCACGTTCGCCGCGCCAAGCTCTACTACCTGCGAGCCCGCCGGGGCAAGCGGGCGCGCGTCCGCGAGCGACGTTGGTGGGAGGGCGGTGGGCAGAAACACGCGGCGACTGTGGCGCCTGAACCGGTTTTGGAAGAGGTTGAGGAGGTCGAGCACGACGAGGCCATCGAGGCCGATACGCCGATCGAAAC
>CBDUXS010000247.1:0-1801 GCA_965371255.1 uncultured bacterium | reverse complement strand
AAGGCTTACGACGCCCGCCTGATGCAGCGTCTCCTCACCTACCTGCGTCCTTACCGGCTCCAGGTCGCGGTGGCGATCCTGATGCTCGTGGTGGCCTCCGCACTCGAACTCGTCGGGCCCTGGCTGACCCGGTTGGCGATCGATCGGGCGTTCCCGCAGGCGGACTACGACTTTCTTTCGCTGCTTGGCGTGATTTTCGTGGGGACACTCGCCCTGTCGGCCTTGCTCGGCTACGCGCAGACGATTCTGACCGCGTGGATCGGGCAACGCGTGATGATCGACCTTCGCGAAGCCGTGTTCAGCCATCTCCAGAATCTTGAACTGCGCTTCTTCGATCGAAATCCGGTGGGGCGACTGATGACCCGCGTTACCAGCGACATCGAAGTTCTGAATGAGATGTTCACGTCGGGCGTCGTGACCATCTTCGGCGACGTGTTCACCATCGGCGCCATCGTGACGGCCATGCTCATCATGGACTGGCGGCTGGCGCTCGTCACGTTCGCGGTGCTGCCCCTCGTATTCCTGGCAGCCATGCTGTTCCGTATTCGAGTCCGACGGGCATACAGGGACATCCGAGTCCGGGTCGCACGGATCAACGCTTATCTGCAGGAGCGGATCACGGGAATGCAGGTCGTACAGATATTCGGGCAGGAAAAAGCGAACCGGGAGGAGTTTGGCCGAATCAACCGGGAGCACCTGGATGCGCACCTGAAATCGATCAGGTATTACGCGATCTTCTTTCCGGTCATCGAGCTTCTCTCGGCAGTAGCGTTGGCCCTGATCATCTGGTACGGGGGCGGAAAGGCGCTAGGCGGGGCACTCACGATCGGCACGATAGCAGCTTTCCTGCAGTACGCGCGCCGCTTCTTCCGGCCAATCCAGGACCTGTCCGAGAAATACAACATTCTCCAGAACGCGATGGCGAGTTCCGAACGCGTGTTCCGGCTGTTGGACCGCGAGCCGGCGATCCGGGAACCCGTCAACCCGGAGCCGATGGGAAAGGTGCGTGGCCGCATCGCCTTCGAGGACGTGTGGTTTCGGTATGTGGAACCGAAGCACGGCGGGGACGAGGGAGAGCGTGACGAAGAGTGGGTTCTGGAGGATATCAGTTTCGTTGTCGAGCCCGGCGAGAGGATTGCGGTCGTGGGTGCCACGGGTGCCGGCAAATCGACCTTGATCAACCTGCTGATGCGATTCTATGAGCCCCACCGGGGCAGGATCACTCTCGATGGACGGGATATCAGAGACATCCCTCTGGGAACGCTGCGTACCTCCATGGGCCTCGTGCTGCAGGACGTGTTTCTGTTCTCGGGGAGCGCAGGGTGGAATATCGACCTCGGCCGGGACGGAATCGACGAGGCCCGGGTGCGCCAGGCCGCTATCCGGGTAGGTGCTGATCGCTACGTGCGCCGCCTTCCGGAAGGATACGACGCACCGCTGGCCGAACGCGGCGGCAACCTCAGCGTCGGGGAGCGTCAGTTGCTGAGCTTCGCGCGAGCTCTCGCAGGCGACCCGCAGATTCTGCTTCTGGACGAGGCCACGAGTTCCGTCGACTCGGAGATCGAGGCTCGGATCGACGCGGCCCTGGAGGAATTGATGACCGGTCGAACGAGCCTGGTCATTGCGCACCGTCTATCGACGATCAAGAACGCGGATCGAATCCTCCTGTTGCACCATGGCCGAGTGCGCGAGACAGGAACCCACGAGGAGCTGCTCGTTCTCGACGGCCTGTACGCGAGACTGCACGAGCTGCAATTCGCAGCGCATGACGCGGCCTGACGATGTTCGACACGCTTCTCGA
>CBDUXS010000246.1:0-1813 GCA_965371255.1 uncultured bacterium | reverse complement strand
GCCTGGAACCCGAAGACCGGGCGCAAATCGACCGTCTGCGAGGCGCGTTCCGCCGGAACCGGTAGCGCCGGAACCCGAATCGCGTAAAACACGTTGAATGGACGTCATACCGGCTGCCCACCTATAATAGGATGTTCGCGGCAGAACGCACGCGACAGGACGCACGCGACAGGACGCACGCGGCGGTAGATCAAATACACTTGAGAATCTGGAAACTGCATGAGGCTCAGTTCAGCATCCGGCGCTCAACATAGAGATGTAATTGTCATCGGAAGTGGTTTCGGCGGCGCCCTCGCCGCCTGGCCGCTCGTGCATGCCGGACTCAACGTGCTGATGATCGAACGGGGCCCGTGGGTCAAGCGGGGCCCCAGGAACTGGGAGCCCGCCGGCACGCTCATCCGCACCCCATACTTCAACGGGGGAAGCGAGTTCTACGCCCACACGCAGAAGGGCCGCAATCTGACGGCTTCCTGCTCGTGCGTGGGGGGGGCGTCCGTGTTTTACGGCGGCGTTTCGCTCCGGTTCCGGGAGCGGGACTTCATTCCCGATCCCGAGATCGTGACGGACTCGGGAAGCCGGTGGCCGTTCACGTACGAGCAGCTTCGTCCGTATTACCTGGCCGCCGAGCGCATTCTGCACGTGGCCGGAGTGGCTGGACTGGATCCCACGGAACCGCGCCGCGACCAGGATTATCCGGCGCAGCCCACCGGACTGTCGGAAGTGTCGAAGCGAATCGGGGAGGGCGCCAGGTCGATGGGACTCCGTCCGTTCCCTCTGCCGCTCGCCATGATGTTCGCTTCCAACGGCAACGGGACGCACGGGCGTTCCGCCTGTCAGCAGTGCGGAACCTGCGACACTTTCGCCTGCGCGGTCGGCGCCAAGAACGATGTGGCCACCCAGGTATTGCCCACATTGATGACCCGGGGGCTCGACCTGCTGCCGGAGACCGCTGTTACGCGTCTCGTCATGGAGGACGGCCGCATTGCCGGCGTGGAGTGCCTCGACCGGATGGATGGGTCGCGCCGCACGTTCACGGCGGATCGCTTTCTGCTGGCGGGGGGCGCCATCGCGTCTGCGCACCTGCTGATCGCGTCGGGCGTACATGAACGAAATCCGGCCGGCGATTCGGTGGGTCGTTACCTGACACGCCACTGTGCCGCGATCGTCTACGGCGCCTACTCGTGGATTCCGAATCACGCCGATCAGTTTCACAAACAGCTCGGAATTCACGATTATTATTTTGGTGACCCGGAGAGTTCCGAGCCCGTGGGCAAGCTGGGCGGCATCCAGCAGGTCCAGACACCGTCGATGGGAACGGTCGAAGCCGTCATGCCAAGGATCCTGAACCCGCTTCTTCGGCCGCTCGTGACGCGGTCCACCGGGCTTCTCGCTCTGGCGGAGGAGCGCCCGCAGTACGCTAACCGGGTCAGCGTGGACCGGTCCGAGACCGATGAAGTCGGACTTCCCCGCCTGATCGTCGAGCACGAATACGCTGACCGGGACTACGCGGCCCGTCAGCGGCTCATCGACCGGGCGAAGCAGATCCATCGATCCGCCGGTTCTCCCGTGCAACACACCCATCGCATCGACACATTTTCGCATGCGCTCGGTACGGTTCGCATGGGCGACGATCCGGCGCGTGATCCACTGGACTCCGACTGCCGATTCCGCGGCTTCGACAATCTGTTCGTCGTTGACGGAAGCGCCCTTCCGACAGGTGGTGGTGTGAATCCGAGCCTGACCATCGCGGCAAACGCGCTGCGGGCCGGCGATCGAATCCTGATGCGGATGCGCGAGCAGGAGGCATTCCAGC
>CBDUXS010000245.1:0-1815 GCA_965371255.1 uncultured bacterium | reverse complement strand
GATGCCTCGATTCGGATCCCCCCGGCTTCGATCAAGCCACTCATCGCGGTGTTTCAAGATCCCACGGTCGGCGTCGCTTCGGGTCGCGACATCAGCGTGGGCGAGGATCCGATGGAGGCGACCAGTTCAGAATCCGGATACGTCGGCTACGAAATGTGGATCCGATCGCTCGAGACGCGCCTCGGCTCGATCGTCGGGGCGAGCGGCTGTTTCTATGCGATTCGCCGCCAATTGCATCGGCCCGAGTTTCCAACCGAACTGAGCCGCGACTTCGCGAGTTGCATCATTGCTCGGGAGAGCGGGTTTCGATCGGTTTCCGTAGACGCGGCGATTTGCTTCGTTCCGCGGACGCCGTCGATCGAAAGGGAATACCGCCGGAAAATCCGTACGATGGCTCGAGGCCTGGGCACATTGTGGTACAAGCGAGCCGTAATGAACCCGATTCGTTACGGGCGGTTCAGCTGGATGCTGGTCAGCCACAAGTTCAGCCGTTGGCTCGTGTGGTTGACGTGGCCGGGAGCCGTAGTGGGCGTAATCCTGCTCGCATGGGAGTTGAGCCTTGCCCGGCCAGTCGCCGTCGCGATGGTGATCGGTCTCGCGATCGGTTGGTTGGGATGGCGTTGGCCCGGTTCGTCGCCGCCCCGCCTCGTCGCTATTCCCGGTTTTGCCCTGGCAGGTGCGGTAGCCGGTCTGGCGGCCTGGCGAATGGCGCTGACTGGAAGGAACAACGCCATCTGGGAACCGACACGGCGCTAAACGGGGTCGGTCAGCGTCCGGCCGGGACTGCCTCCCTGGACTCGACTTCATCCAACCACTCGACGTATCTGGTGATTCCGTCGGCGAAGTCGACCTGCGGCCGATAACCCAGCGCCTCCTCCACCTGCCGCGTGTCGGCCAGCGTGATCGGCACATCCCCAGGCTGTCCCGGCTGACGTGAGATCTTAGCCCTGACGCCCAGCGTATCAGCCAGTATCTGGATGAGATCGTTCAGCCCTATCGCCCGCCCGTGCCCGAGGTTGAGGATGCGGAATGTTGGTTCGCCTGGTGGAAGGTCACGTAGCACTCGGACTGAGCGAGTGACCCCCTCGACGATGTCATCAACGTGTGTATAGTCCCTCCCGGAGCTGCCGTCACCGTATACCGGCAGTGGCTCCCCTTCGCGGAGCAGTCGAAGGAACTTGTTGATCGCCAGGTCCGGCCGCTGCCGTGGACCGTAGACCGTGAAGAACCGAAGGCAGTAAACGGACAGGCCCCACAGGTGATGCCATGTATGGCAGAGCAACTCGCCCGATCGCTTCGAGGCGGCATACGGAGACAGCGGATGGCATGCCGAATGCTCCTCGGAGAACGGTAGCGTCACATCTTCTCCGTACACGGAGGACGAACTCGCGAACACGAGCCGTGCTACGCGATGTTGTCGCATCGCGTCCAACAGGCGGAGCGTGCCCGTCACGTTGACGTCGTAGCACAGGCCGGGTTCGCGGATTGACGGCCGAATGCCCGCACGGGCCGCCAGATGGATGACGAGATCGAACGGTACAGAAGCGAACAGGCCTTCCAGCAATACCTGGTCTCGGATATCGCCTTCGACGAGGTGCATGCGGGGATGCTTGACCACGTCCGAGATATTGCGGCGTTTGATGACCGGGTCGTAGTAGTCGTCGAAGTTGTCGAGCCCCCAGACCGAGTGTCCGTCCGCCGTCAAACGCTCACACAGATGGGATCCGATGAAACCGGCGGCCCCGGTGACGAGGATCCGCATCATGCGATCGGTTGCCTCGGGCTGCACCATCAGGCCTTCTGCCCTTCGTAATA
>CBDUXS010000244.1:0-1830 GCA_965371255.1 uncultured bacterium | reverse complement strand
GATCGATCGCCCGATCGCACGACATCCTAAGGACCGAGTGCGAATGGCCGTCGTTGAGGACGGGAGGCCTTCCGTTACGCACGTTCGTCGGCTCGAACGCTGGCCCGCCGCGGATCTGCTGGCTGTCAGGCTCGAAACGGGCCGGACACACCAGATTCGGGTCCACCTCAGTGATATCGGGCACCCTGTGGTCGGGGATCCGATTTACGGGCGCGGCTGGGAACGGGGCATGACCGGAGCGGGTGGGGTATGGGCGACGCAATTCGCGCGACGGGCCGGCCGCCTGTTTCTCCACGCGGCCAGACTGTCTTTCAAGCACCCGGAGTCGGGCGAGAAACTGACGTTTACCTCGCCATTGCCGGAACCCCTCGCCGGGGCCGTGGATTGGGCTCGGTCCAGGGTTTGATCCGGCGCCTCCGGATTCGTACCGCTGTCAGTTTACTGGTGATGGCGATGATGGTGCTGTCCTGCGACGGTTCCGGCGCATCGCCATCGGGCCCGACCGTTGACTTGAGTGGCGGCATGCCGCTTGTCGAGGTGCATTCGGAGCCCCGCTTAGAGTCCATCGCGGAGGCCGTGGGTCGGGACCCGGCTGTGTGGGCTCCGATGTCGGGAATAGACTCGCCGATCGAGCTGCTCGACGGGGCGCCTGTTACCGTATGGTTCGTCGAGGACCTGACTCGGCTCGATTCGCTCGGTCTCGCTGCAGCCGAGCCCTGGGTTGCGGGTGTCGCGAATCCGTCGGAGCGAATCATCGCCCTGCGGATCGACGGACCCCAGCGAAATCTGTCGGTTCTGCGGGCCGTATACCGGCATGAAGTCGCGCACGTCCTGCTGCATGCGGCTACGGGCGGCAACGTCCCCCGTTGGTTTCACGAAGGATACGCGCAGGCCATGAGCGGTACCTGGAACTGGAATGACGGCTGGCGGTTGCATTTCGTCCTGTTGAGACGTGGCCAGTCAGCTCTTGGAGACCTGAACAGGGGGCTTCGGGGCGATATGGAGCCTCGGACTGCGTACCTCCTGTCCTATACCGCGGTAGCGACCTTGCGGGAAATGTCCGGAGACCAGGGACTCTCCGCTCTGTTCGCCGAGTTGCGGAGCGGCAAGTCGTTCGAGGCAGCCCTGAGGAGTGTATATGGACTCACAGGCGGCGAATTCGAGAAACGCTGGCGTGGGCAGGTGTTGGATCGTTACGGCTGGTTGTACCTGTTCAGCCGCACCGGTCTGATATGGTTGTTCGTGGCGGGCCTCGTGTTCGTTCTCGGGATCTCGCGGGTGCGCAGGGATAAACAGCGGCTCGAGCAAATGGCGGCGGAGGAATGCGGAGCGGAGTCCGGGGAGTGGATGGACGTTGACGATTCTGACTCAGGAATCTAAACTATCGGGATGGATCAGAGTCGTTCACGCCACGGTGATCGAAGTGTCGAGCGACCACGACTGTTCGGATTCGGGCGCGTCAACATCGCGCTGCTGACCGCTGCAGTCGTGGCTGTTTTCGTTGGCTATCGGCTTCTGGACGCGGGATCGACTACTGCCGCGCCGCTGCTCTTGTTACTCGGGTACGCAGTTCTCGTCCCGGCGGGCCTCCTGTGGGGATTGCGCGATCGGGATGACGGAGATGCGGACGCGGGCGAATAGCTCAGTTGGTCCAGAGCGCCTGCCTTACAAGCAGGAGGTCGCTGGTTCGAATCCAGCTTCGCCCATGCTGTAACGCACGCTCGTACAGACGATTAGGCGTTCGTCGAATGTAACGCCTGGAAGGTTGGGTCTGTTCGCTGGGTCTGTATGTCATCGTACTTCCCGAATCTGGGCAGGTTCAAGCACTAC
>CBDUXS010000243.1:0-1839 GCA_965371255.1 uncultured bacterium | reverse complement strand
GGTACGGAGGGGAACATGGATCAGGCAATTACGATTCGCACGCTCGTACTCCGGGATGGCGGCTACTCATACCAGGCAGGAGCCGGAATCGTAGCGGACAGTGTCCCCAGCAGTGAATACGAGGAAGTGCATGCCAAGAGCGCGGCGCTGGCAGCCTCGCTGAAGCTGGCCGAGGAGGGCCTGTGAAACACGTTCTCGTCATCGACAACTACGATTCGTTTACCTACAACCTCGTGCAGGCACTCGCTTGCCTCGGGGCGGAAGTCACGGTCCGTCGCAATGATCAACTCAAGGTTTCCGAGGCGCTCGCTCTGGGAGCGACGCACACCGTCATCTCGCCGGGACCCGGTAGGCCCGAGACGTCAGGGATATCGGTCGATCTGATTCGGGAAGCGGCCGGTCGGATTCCCGTACTCGGTGTGTGCCTGGGCCATCAGGCCCTGGCCGCAGCGTTCGGCGCGCGAGTCGAGAGTGCGCTCGAACTCATGCACGGAAAAGTGTCCGCCGTCTACCATGACGGACGCACCGTGTTCGAAGGTCTGCCGAGCCCGTTTCCGGCCGGGCGATACCATTCCCTGGCGGTTCCGGAGGACTCACTCCCCGCGGAGTTATCGATCAGCGCCTTCACGTCCGAAGGAGAGATCATGGGACTGCGTCACCGCGATGTGATGCTTGAAGGCGTCCAATTCCATCCGGAGAGCATCCTGACCCCCGAGGGAGATCGCCTGCTCAAGAATTTCCTCGAGCTCGAACCCCGCGAGAGACCCGGGACATGAACGATCTTCTCTCACGCATACTCGCCGGCGGCTCGCTGACGGAGTCCGAGGCCGAAGGCTTGTTGCTCTGGCTGGCGCGAGATGCCGTCGAGCCGGCCCTCGCCGGTGCTCTCCTGGTTGCCTTGCGGATGAAGGGCGAGACGGTCGACGAGATCCGCGGGTTCGCCAGTGGTATGCGTTCCCTCGCGTTGGCGCCGCACCTGCCGGCGGCGGCACTCGAACACGCCGTCGACGTGGTAGGAACAGGAGGCGACGGCTCGGGGAGCCTGAATCTGTCCACCGGGTCGGCGCTGCTGGCGGCAGCCTGCGGGTTGCCTGTCGTAAAACACGGAAATCGGTCGATCACCAGCAAATCCGGGAGCGCGGACGTGCTGGCCGAATTGGGGCTCCCGATACCGCTCGATCCGGGAGCCGTGGGGCGCTGCCTTGAGCGCACTGGTTTCACATTTCTATATGCGCCGCACTATCACGCTGCCATGAAGCAGCTCGGACAGGTGCGACGCTCACTGGGCGTGCGGACCGTGTTCAATCTTCTCGGTCCTCTTACGAATCCAGCCCGGCCGCCATTTCACGTGATCGGAGCCTGGTCCGAAGACGTGGCTGACCGCATGGCACACTGTCTCGCTGGCATGGACATTCGCAGGGCGTTCGTCGTCCACGGGTCGCCGGGCTGGGACGAGGCCACTCCATGCGGACCGTTTACCCTGTTCGACGTGCACGCGGGCAAGGTGGCTCGCCAGGAGCGTGATCCTGAGTCGCTGGGCATCAGCCGCTGCGAGGCGGCAGACCTGGCAGGCGGTACTCCGGCCTACAACGCGACCCGTCTGCGTGAGGCCCTCACGGGAACAGACGGGCCACACCAGGAAGCCCTGGTTCTGGGTGCGGCGCTCGCCCTGGAGGTCTCAGGCCGATTCGACGATCCCGGAGAGGCCGTTGCCCGGGCCCGGCAGGCCATCGACAGTGGCGCGGCCGCCGAACTCCTCGACCGATTGGCGGCATTCGGCATCACCGTGAGCGCCGAGGTGGGTAGTGGCTGACTTTCTGCGGGCAATGGCCATCGCCT
>CBDUXS010000242.1:0-1844 GCA_965371255.1 uncultured bacterium | reverse complement strand
GTCGCATCGATCGTATGGCGGCGGTCAAAGGCCAGCGGCACGGATCCCGGACGTCCCGTCATCACGGCAGCGGTATCCGCGAACGAGCCCGTCGTGAGTCCCGTGGCCTTTTGCAGGCTGTAACCGAGTCGCACCTGGACGTCCGGAAACCTCGCCACGGCGGAGATCTCGGCCCCGGTTACGGTTCCCTCGTCCCCCACCGTGAATTGGCCAGGAGTCGTGCCCACGAGCTGTACGTTTCCGGTTAGAAGCTTGCCCAGCGTTTTCTGGAATCCGACGACTTCGAGGCCTACGGCCTGGCCGAACTGGTGACTGATGCCCAGCTCGATGGTGCTTCCTTCTTCGAATGAGAGCTGCGGATTTCCCTGGCGGTTGATGTCCGTGCGCAGGGAGTCGCCAATCGTGCTGTCGAGGAAGAACTGGAAGTCAGGTGGCTGTGCCATGCGTGCCCAGCTTACCCTGAATGCCGTGCGTCCCGCCGAGTTTCGGAAAGCACCCGCGAAGCCGATTCGCGGTCCGAAATGCACGTTCCAGTCCGTATCTATGGTCGGAGTGAGGAAGTCGGACCGATCGTCCCGGAAGTCGAGCCCATTGCGAAATCCTTCGACCCGGACTCCGACGTTCACGGTGAACAGTTCTTCAGGCCGGAGATTCGTTTCGACGAAACCCGACAGCGTGGCGGGGAAAAAGCGCGCGAAGTTGGGGGCCGAGCCCGCCAGCCAGGCTCGCGTGCGCTCATACACCTCGACACGATGCAACCTGCCGCTGAATCCGCCGCGAAAACTTGCGCCGGTGGCGAACAGCATCTCGCCCACTACATCCGCGCCCAGCATGCTCGAACGGGTCCAGTTCGCGATGCCGGTCGTCCCGTCGGCGAAAAAGATGCCCTCCGCAGCCGGACCGAACGGGGATCCGATACGTCCCGTGGGTTGCACATATCCGGGCAAGGCTCGCGGTTCCGCCAGCTGGTCTTCGATCGGACTGCGCGCCAGCTGTTCACCGAGGAATTCGATATCGGACAGAGCAAAGCCGGCCAGGTTGTCGCGATCGCGCAGGGCTTGCCGGTCTACGGCTCCCAGGTATCGGTCCAGTTGCTGGGCGGCGAGTCGAATGGTGAGGTGATTCGCGCCGCGCCGCGTCTGGCTCGACGACTCGTAGTTCAACGCCGCCAGAGTAGCTCTCGTGCGCTGACCCAGGCCGCTGGACGCGTTGTATTTCAATTCCGGCGTATACAGACCCCGCTGAAATCGGTTGTGCAGAACCGACACGGAAAGCAGGCCGCCGAAGCCCGGACGGTCGAGTCGCAGGAATCCGATGAGTCGGTCGCCCAGTTGTCCCGGCAGACCGGAATCCTCAAACGGACAGGAGAGATCGCTGCCGCCGGGCCCGGACCGTAGGGCGAGCATCGCCGCGGAAAGCTCGTCGTCCGCGTCCTCGGGCCGAAGGCAACGGAGTCCGCGCGCCCTGGGATCGGCATCGTTCAAGCCTTCCAATTGCAGGTCGGCGAACAGTGTCGCACGCTTACCGAGGAAGCCTACGGGCCCTCCTCCATGAATGTTGAACGCGGTGAATCCCGTGCTGGCGGCAGAGGGCGCAATGTGGTCGCCGCGCAGACCAATGCTTCCTTCCCATCGCTCGGTGGAGCCGCTGCGAGTCCTGTAGCTGACGATGCCGGAGAGCGCCGAACCGTACTCCGAGCTGAATCCGCCGGTGACGATCTCAAGCTCGCGCAGGGAAGTCGGTGCCAGCTCGATCGACGCGCCACCCGTGGTCGCCTCGAGTTGATTTTTCAGCGCGAACCCGTCAACCAGATACACTTCCTGACCAATCTGGCCGCCCCGGAA
>CBDUXS010000241.1:0-1854 GCA_965371255.1 uncultured bacterium | reverse complement strand
TGCCCGTTGGACGCGAACTCCGGGTGAAACGCGAGACTGAGCAAACCCTGCTCGTTGCCTCCGGACACCGACCCGGTGAGATCGAGAAACGGTGTGGCGAGCAGCGTGCCGTTCTCGAAGATCCGAACTCGACCCGTCTTCTCGATGATGAACAGGCGGCCATCACCGTCGGGCGCCGTAAGGTGGACCGGCCGCTGCAGTCCGCCTGCGACCTCGGTGAGCTTGAGGTCGGGGGCCGCTGGGCCCGGGGAAGGTCCGGGCACGCCGCCTGGAGCGCCCGGTGCGCCCGGCGCGTCTGCCGCGCATCCCGCGGAAGAGATTAGCAGCAAACCTGCCAACAGACGGTTCGAAATCCGAAGCGAATCTCTCATGAGTCCGATCCTTCCGTGGTTGGGGCAAGCCGCTCGGTCAGCCAGTTCACGGCCCTGGCTTCGGCCCAGAATCGGTCCGACGGTCGCACCCCGAGATACCCCACATGCCCTCCCCGCCGTGTGAACCCTTTGATCAGGAACGGGTTCCCGATCTGTCGTACTGTCTCGAACGCGCCGGCAGGCAGGAACGGATCGTCTTCGGACTGAATCAGAAGTGTCGGAGTGCGAATCCCGTCGAGCCGACCGATCGCGCTGCACGCTTCATAATAATGCGCCGCGTTTTGGTATCCATGGACGGGTGCTGTCCATGTCTCGTCGATGCCACGGATCGTGCGGGCCGCCAGCGCCGCCGCCGCGAACCGCGCTGCCTCGGAAAGACGGTCCGCCTTCTCCCGGATCTTGGATTTGAGGGATCCCATGAAGTGTCTGGTATACAATCGGCCCATGCCAGCCTCGAGTTGCCTGGCGCTGTCGGCCAGGTCGAACGGCACGGAGACTACCACCGCCGCGTCGAAGCCTCCCGGGCCGGATTCCTCCAGGTAACACAACAGCGCATTGCCGCCCAGAGAGAAGCCGATCGCTCCGATCGGCGTACCGGGGTTCTCGCTCCGAAGCAGATCGACTACCAGCCGAATATCCGCTGTCTCACCCGAATGATACGATTGCAGGTTACGGTTTGGCTCTCCGCTGCAAGACCGGAAATTCAAGGCCACCGGCCTCGCACCACCGGCCGAGAGCAAGGTGCAGGTTTGTGCGGCATACCCGGACTTCGAACTGCCCTCGAGGCCATGAAGAACGACCACGATGGGACCACCGGGCAACCCATTCACACAATCCAGATCAAGAAAGTCGCCGTCCGGTGTTTCGATCCTTCTGCGGACGTAGGCGGCTCGGCACGAAGAACGCAACGCCCGCCCGACGATCGTCTGTCCGTGGGGGCCGCGCAGCCAGGCAGGCGTCCGAAACGGGGGCAGATCGACGGAGTGTGGCAGCTCGTGGTCGCTGGGCATGTTCGGCAACAGACGGACCCCTGTCTGTCCCGGCAAGCGTCAGACGGCCGCCTGATGGTTGACGCTCTCTGTCCCGCCCGTAGGTTCACCCCGATGTCCATTCGACCCTTCCGCGTACTGCATGTCGATTCCGCCCGGGAGTATCGTGGCGGGCAGAATCAGGTGCGCGCTCTAATGGCTGGACTCGGGAGGGTGCCCAAACTACGGCAGACGCTGTTTGCCAGCCGCGGTTCGCGACTCGCCCGCGAAGCAACGGACCTCGGGATCGATGTCCGTTCCGTTCGCTGGGGGCCCGCCGTGGATCCGGCGGCCCTGGTCGGCCTGGTCCGCACGCTACTGGAACCCTGGGATATCGTCCACGCGCATGACAGCCACGCAGTACAATCTGTCGTAATCGCCGGTGGACTGGCCGGCCGGTCCGCGCCATTGATCGCAGCGCGACGGGTCGATTTCCTCACTCGCCGACCCGGCGT
>CBDUXS010000240.1:0-1866 GCA_965371255.1 uncultured bacterium | reverse complement strand
AGCCCGACCTGTCTCCCGGGCGCCAGGGCGAGTGCCGCCTGCGAGCGCTCGACAAACAGGAGCGCGGCCTTGTCGATCGTGGCTTCGCGGCTGATCGGAGAGCGGAAGCCACCGAGATCGATATGCACGGAGTTGCCGCCTAGCGGAAATGACAGGATCGCGTCGAGGAGATCAAACTCCTCCTCGTCCCGGTCATACTCCATCGCCAATGTGTACTCGAACACGAACCCGACCTTGCCGGTGAGTCCAAGACGGGCGTCGTAGACAATGAACCCGTCATTGCGACCCGAGGACCCCGGCTCGAATTCGAATCCGGTGCGCAACAAGCCCGTAGGCGTGAGGTCGGCCGGGAGACCGTCCTGCGCGACCAGCGACGTGGGAAACGCCAGTGCCGCGACGACGGCCGTCAAACCGATCACCCGTATGCCTGCATTCATCCGTTTTCCTCTCGTGATTCGTCGACTGACTGAAAGAAATACCGCCAGCCGCCGATTCCAATCGCAGCATTGATCCAGAAGTGGGCCACTATGGCCGGAAACAAGCTTCCCGTCCACAGCACCGGGAGTGACAGCAGCAAGCCGAGACAACTCGCCCGCACGATGCCGATCGCCCGCTGGTATCCGTGAGACAACCCGAACGACACCGAGGTCACCAGGACCGCCGGCCATGCCCCGAGCGGCTCGGCCAGGATCTGATAGGCGAATCCACGGAACAGGTACTCCTCGCCGACCGCCGCGATCCCCACCATGAGCAGGAAGCTGCGGATCTCTTTCCCGTTACGGGGCATGAGGGCAATCGACACAGGGCTCTCCCGCCATCCCAGCCGCACGCCCACACGCGAGACGACGAGGGCAACGAACAGGCCGGATACTGCTATCCCAGCAGCCCAGAGAAGGGCCGGACCGGGCGCACCGACGCGCCATCCGAGACGGGCGGGAGTGATGCCCTGCCACACGGCCACTCCAAACGCCATGGCCGACAACACGAGCAGTGACAGCGCCGCCGAGGCATACACGGTGCGGCGTGCCCGGGCGACTTCGGCCGCCTGGTCGTCCGGGACGCCTCCACGCACCGCCAGAACCGGTAGTCCGATGACGACGATGAAGGCGGTCCCAAGCGCAATCTGGCTGAACTCCACGGCGGCTCCTTCGCGGAAACGCTGATTGAACATCAACACTCTACGCGGGCCGTGCGCTGGTTGACACCCACCGCCCGTGCCTAGACGTTCTGAATCGAAATGCACCTCCATCTCGCGCTCGCGCAGTTTCGTCCCGACAAGGGAAATCCGGCCGCCAGCCTGGACCGCGTCGCCGACTGTTTCGGACGACTGAACGGCCTCGCGACGGCTCCGGATCTCGTCGTGTTCCCGGAAACCGCCACGACCGGATACTTCCTCGAGGGAGGCGTGCGCGAGCATGCCGTCACCGCCGGGCAGATGCTCGATCATCTGGCCGAGGCCTGGGCGCGCGCTCCCGGTTCCAGCCGGTCGATTGACGCGGTGATCGGTTTCTATGAGGAACACGATCAACACATCTACAACTCGGCGCTGTACGCCGAACTCGGCCCTGAAGGTCCGCGGCTCGTGCACGTTCATCGCAAGGTCTTCCTGCCGACTTATGGCGTATTTCAGGAGGAGCGATTCGTCGAACCGGGAACGGAGATCGCCGCGTTCGATACGCGCTGGGGCCGGGCGGCGATGCTGATCTGCGAAGATCTCTGGCATTCGATCTCCGCATCGATGGCCGCCCGGGATGGCGCGCAGCTCCTGATCGTGCCGAGCGCCTCACCTGCTCGGGGCACGGCACCCGGTCCGGGAGTTCCCGGCAACGTGGCGCGCTGGGAGCAGCTGGCCTGTGGGGCCGCGTC
>CBDUXS010000239.1:0-1936 GCA_965371255.1 uncultured bacterium | reverse complement strand
ACTCGGATCAACCGTGGATCTTGCGCAGCTTCCATTGCTCGGCGAGACCCTCGGCGACGACCCCCTCGGTGCGGCCGGCATCGAAATGCCGGAGCTCGAGCAGGCCCCCACCATCATCCGTCAACAGTTGCTGTTTCCCTACATGTCTGGCCTCGACTTCGTACAGGTGCGGTGGACCGGTCCGTCCGGCCGCACGCCTCCACTCGGGGACAGTATGCCGGAGACGACGGAGCAGGTGCTCCATCCGGGCCAGTTCGGGACGGAACGTGCCCGGTCTCCCGCTCCGCTCCGCTTCGATCGAATGCCACCCGACGACTGGGCGGAGGTCTATCGCGACGGATTCGGAGAGTTCGACATCCGCCTGTTCCTGCGCGAATTCCTGCCCGGCCGGGACGTGGCCGATCAAGCCGCAGCGGGCTGGAACGGCGACGCATACAGGCTCCTGGATGGGTCGCTGGGAGAGAGTCTCGTATGGATATCTCGGTGGGATACGCCGAACGACGCCCGGGAGTTCGCCGATGCGGCAGCGCGTGCGTTCCGCGCAAGGTATGAGGGAGACAAGAGCCGTGCGGTGTCGGTTCGCCGGCCGGGAGAGTTGATCGTTCTGGTCGAGGACGTACCGTACGCGCTTCGTCCCGGGCTGCCGCCGGCCGCCGCATCCTTCGTCGAACAGTAGATCGAAATCGATGAGTGAAATGCGCGACTTGCCCGACATGCGCGACGTGCCGGATCTGGGAGATGTGCCCAACACAGTCGACGTCACCGTGCCGGACATCCCACAACGTCGGTACCCGGTCGTCATCGCCCGTGGCACGTTGAGCGAGCTCGGGAATCGCGTCGCCGAAGCGGCACCTGCCCATCGCTATGCGCTGATTGCGGATAGCCATGTGGCGGAGGCCCATGGGGACGCTGCCCTGGCCAGCCTGGCCCGAGCCGGGTGCGACGCCCGGCTGTTCGTGTTTCCGGCCGGAGAATCGAACAAGTCCCGGGCCACGTGGGGCGAGTTATCCGACGAAATGCTGAAAGACGGCTTCGGTCGCGACTCGGCGATTATCGCGCTCGGGGGCGGAGTTGTGGGCGATCTCGCAGGTTTCGTCGCCTCCACGTACATGCGGGGCATCCCGTTCGTGGTCGTGCCCACGAGTCTGCTGGCCATGGTGGATGCTTCCGTGGGCGGCAAGACGGGCCTCGATATGCAGCGCGTGAAGAATGCGGTCGGGACATTTCACCACCCACGACTCGTCCTGATCGATCCGGAATTGCTGGCCACGCTGCCGAAGCAGCATCTGCGTGCCGGCCTCGCCGAGGCGGTCAAGACGGCGGCCATCCGCGACGCGGATCGGTTCGCCTGGATCGAAACCCATGCCGGGACCCTGGCCGGTGGCGATCCGAATCTGCTTACCGCCCTCATCGCGGCCTGCGTGAAGATCAAGTCGGCCGTCGTGTCGTGCGACCCGCAGGAGACAGGCCTGCGCCAGATCCTCAACTTCGGACACACCGCGGGACACGCGTTCGAAGCGCTCGCAGGGTTGTCGCTGCTGCACGGCGAGGCCGTGGCGGCGGGCATGTGCCTCGAGGCCCGCCTCGGTGAAGCGATCGGTGTGACGGAGCAAGGGACGGCGGATCGATTGGATATGGCGCTGGAAGCCTGCGGGATCCCAAACCTGTTGGACGGATCCGTTGCGGCCGATTCCTTGCTCGCGGCTGCTGCGTCGGACAAGAAGAAACGCGCGGGTAGCGTGCGCTGGGTCCTTCTGCGGCGGATTGGAGAGGTCGCAACGGACGAGTCGGGGGCATACTCGTTCGCCATTGACGACGCAGAAGCGCTGAGGCATCTGGATACGGCTTTACGAACGGCCGCCGAAAGCGCAGATTCCACTGCGTGATGGCAAGTTCTCCTACCACATCCGAGAGTCGCCCTCTGCGTCACCTGACA
>CBDUXS010000238.1:0-1945 GCA_965371255.1 uncultured bacterium | reverse complement strand
TGACGTCCGGATCAGTTCACGGTCGCAAGCTCGTTCATGAGGCGACAGATCTCCTTTCGATCCGCCTCGCGCGGCAACCCCCAGCCGGGCTGATATCCGAACACGTCGTAAATGTCGCGAGAACCGAATCGGTCGTCGAGGATCTCGATGTGGTCTCCCGTGATCAGGCTCGGATGCTCGACACCGCAGGCCCGACTGAGCCACAGGAGTTCCTTCCGCAGCGCCACCACGTAATTCGCCAGCCGGGCCGCCTTATTCGTCGGCACCAGCCCGCGCATCAGCCAGGCGCTCTGAGTCGCGACGCCCGTCGGGCAATGACCCGTGTGGCAGCGCTGCGCCTGGATGCAGCCCACGGCCAGCATCGCCTCACGGGCGACGTTGATCATGTCGCAGCCGAAGGAGAACGCCAGCAGGCCGGTCTCCGGAAATCCGAGCTTGCCGGAGCCGATCCACACAACATTCTCCGCGACGCCCGCCTCGGCGAAGATGCGGTACACGCGCGTGAATGCGAGTTTGAACGGCAGAGCCACATGGTCGGAAAACACGAGCGGAGCGGCACCCGTCCCTCCCTCGCCGCCGTCGATCGTGATGAAGTCCACCCCGCGATCACCTCGCGCCATCTGGCTGGCGAGATCCCGCCAGAACGTGTCCTCTCCGACCGCTGACTTGATACCGACCGGAAGGCCCGAATCATCCGCCAGGCTCTCGACGAAGTCCAGCATCTCGTCCACACTGCCGAACGCGGTATGGTGTGACGGACTGACCACGTCCTCGCCGACGGGCACCCCCCGGATCGCCGCAATCTCGGCCGTAACCTTCGCTGCCGGCAGCATTCCGCCCAACCCGGGCTTCGCGCCCTGGCTTAACTTGAGTTCGATCGCCCGCACGGGGTGCTCGGCAACCGCATCCAGAAACTTCGCCCGATCAAACCCGCCGTCGGCCGTCCGACAGCCGAAGTAGCCCGTACCGATCTGCCAGACGAGTTTTCCACCATGCCTGTGAAACGGCGAGATTCCGCCTTCCCCCGTGTTGTGCAGGCAACCGGCGATCGCCGCGCCACGATTCATCGCTTCGACGGCCGCACCACTCAGCGACCCGAAGCTCATCCCGGAGACGTTGACGACGGAGGACGGCCGAAACGCGCGGTCCCGGCAGCGATCCCCGCCCAGCACCTTCGCGCACGGAAGCGTATACGGAAGTGCATCGGCAACCGGAAAGTCGAACGTCGCACAACCATCGACCGGCTCGACCGGCTCGACCGACTCACTGTATTCGCCCTGCTCTGTGCGCGCCGAGCCCCCGGAGCCGGTTGCGACAGCCGGGGCAGGACCGAACGCCGAGTGCTTGATGATGATGAAGTTCGGCTCGAGCTCGAGTTTCTCGTCCGTGCCGAACCCGAAGTAGTTGTTTTCCTTCTTGGCCGAGGCGTACACCCAGCGGCGCTGGTCACGCGAGAATGGGCGCTCCTCGTTGTTGCTCGACACGATGTACTGCCGCAACTCCGGTCCCACCGCCTCGAGCCAGTACCGGAAATGACCGATGATCGGGAAGTTGCGCAGGATGGCGTGTTTCGTCTGCACGAGGTCGTACAACACGACGATCAGGAGGAGAAGTATCAATCCGGCGGCTATTGTCGTCCACATTCTTCCAAGTCCACCTGAGGTCTGGGTATCGGTCGATCGCCCGACGCTACGGCCGGGCGCGCTCCACGTCCGCCTGTCCGACGAATCGCAACACGTGCGCTGTAAACGGCTCGACCCCCGTTTCATACAGAGGCCTGAATCGATCAGGATGCCGCAGGATGAGTGGCACGAGGAACATATCAGAGCCTGGCGTTGTCGCGCTGACCACCACGTAATCCGCTCCTGCGGCCTCAAACGCGGCCAACTTCTGGCTGTCTTCCCCCAGCAGCGGGAACGGGACAGTCCGGCGGCGGGCAAAGTAG
>CBDUXS010000237.1:0-1953 GCA_965371255.1 uncultured bacterium | reverse complement strand
TTGCCGGATCGCCCAGGCGCCGCCTTCGACGACACACATCGTCAGCAACGGAATGATCGCGTAGTAGAACCGATCCGGCTCGTAAGGCCACACAAGGACGACCGTCAGGTACATGACGGGAAACAGCGCCAATGCCGGGTTCCGTTGCCCGACGCTGAACAGACCCACGATCGCCAGGCCGCCGAGAACGGCCAGCACGAAGCCGGCGGTCATGGCTGTGGCGTCGGGCATCCACAACTGCTCCACAGCGGTGACCAGCGGCGGCCAATGGACGCGGACGGTCTCCAGCACGGATCCGAGGCCGGTCCCGTCGCCGACGTACCACGATGAATAGCTGCCGTAGTTACCGGCCATCGCACTCGGCACGTCCGACAGGCGGGCGAGGGTCCACAGCCACCAGGCAACCACGGGCCCGAGCGCGGCTGCGGCCAGCATGCCAGCGCGCTTCAGCCGCAGGTGTGTCCAGGCGCCCTGGCGGAGAAACTCGGCAGCCAGGACCGCGCCGATAAGCGACACGCCTACGCTTCTCGTAAGGAACGCGGCCGCCGCCCCGAGCCCCAGCACGAGGGGAAGGGATCGCTCGCGACCCGCTGCCAGCAGGGTTCCCATTGTCAGGACCAGAAACAGTGGCTCGGAAAGCAACACGGTGGCCAGCGTCATCGTCTGCGCGGACGAGAAGGCCAGCACCGCCGCGGCGCTGAACGCAACGAGCCGTAGTGACCCGTCTCGCGGCCGTGCGAATGCAAACAGCGTGAGCGCTGCGGCCAGGCCGATGAACAGAGCGTTCAATGTCTTGAGGTACGGCAGATTCGCCGGATAGGCAGGTAGCGCGCTCGACGCGATGGCCAGCACCGCCGGGTATGCGGGGGGATACTTTACGCCGGGTATCTCACCCGGGAGGTTCGAATACGTGTAACCGTGCCCCTCGGCCAGCGATTGAGCCAGCGCCAGATACACGCCGTCGTCGTAGTACACCCCAGCGCCGGCCGGCGCCATTCCACGGATCCCGAACAGGGAGACGACGGCGAACACCAGTATCGCCAGCCAGGCGCGCCTGCCGGTCCGGAATCCGTCGATCACGGGCTGCCGGCCTCGAGGCGCCGCAGGAAGTTGTCGATGATCTCGAGCGTCATTCCCCACACGGTCACTCCGGCGACCTGGATCGTCTCGAACTGTTTGGGGAAGGGGACCTGCCGCTCGAAGCTGGACCGAAACGCCGGCGAAGCGAGATCCGGCAACGGAACCCACACGTGACCCGCCAGCTCAGCGCTCTCTCGCACCGGTACCCGTGACTCGAGCCAGGCGACGAACGGGGTTACGGCGATAGACGGCAGGTGAGGGCTGCGCGTGTGGAGATCATCCAGGCGCCCCAGGTAGCCGTCGCGCGAGATTGCCACGCCCGTCTCTTCCTCGAGCTCGCGCTGCGCGGTGTGGAGCAAGTCTGTGTCCCCCGGTTCGACACGTCCGCCAGGAAATGCGATGTGTCCCGACCACGGATCGCCCTCCACTTCCGCGCGCAGGATGAGCAATGCCTCCACACGGGACGTCGAACCCGGGTCGGGGCTCAACACAAACGTGACCGCCGCCCGGCGATCGACCGCCTCATCCGGTACGCCTGTGGGCTCCGGCCGGGCGAGCAGCGCCGGCACGGCGTCGCGCAGGTCAGAGGCCGACCGGTCAGCCATCGCCGCTCTGGCGGGCGGCCAACTCGGCAGCTTCGGCTTCCGCAAGAATCGCGAGGTAACTCTCGTAGCGCCGCTGATCGATCTGCTGGTTCGCGAGTGCTTCGAGTACCGCGCAGCCGGGCTCGGATCGGTGTCGGCAGTCGGCGAATCGGCAGGATCCTTCAAACGGTCGGAGCTCGGGGAACGCGTAGCCGAGTTCCTCGACGCCGACGCCTGTCGGCACGAAATGCTGGATGCCCGGTGTATCCGCGATGTATGTCTCATCGTC
>CBDUXS010000236.1:0-1953 GCA_965371255.1 uncultured bacterium | reverse complement strand
ACGCGACAGGCCGATGTCGGCTGAATCCTGGCCATCGTTGTCGCTCGAATCGACGAGTCGAACCGGCCCGCCCGCACCCGTCACCGCCTCGTACAAACGGGGATCGAATACGGCTCCGGAGCGGACGATGAGCATATCTTCCTGCGGGCCCGGATCCGGCGTGCCGAAATCGACGAACTCGATAGAGGGGATTCCACCCCCCAGCTCGGCCCGCTGCCGCCCGCATTCGCGTTTGAGCGCCTCCCACTCCGCTGGCGGAAGCAACAAGTCAGGGCTTCGGTGCACCCACACCTTCGTGATACCGATCCGCCCGAGATGGTGGAGATGCCTCTGAAACGCAGATCGTCCAAGAATCGGAATCAGCGAGACGGAATCGAGGTCCTGCAGAACCGCGGTGTTCACACGCCCTGGCAGTGCTCGCAGAGTGTGCCGGCGAAATCATTCGTCCGCATGCGGACGCGGTAGTTCCGGTATGCCTCACCGTTCCAGATTTCGCGGAGCGACTGCTCGTGGATGTTGCCGAAAATATGTCTGCGTTCCCAGTCCACGCAGCACAGGACGACGTCTCCGTTCCACAATATCCACGCCCGCCAGAACGGAATCGTGCACCAGGTCGCGAACTTGAATTCGGCGCCCTCGGCGGCCAGGTCTTCGTTTCCGGTCAACTCGGGATTGGCGCGATTGTCGAGTTCGCGTGCTTTGAACTTGATGCCGCGCTCACGCCAGAAAGCCTTCACTTCATCGAGCTGCGCCTCGACTTCCTTCGTCCGCACGGCCCACACCTCGATGTGGGGCGTCTTCGACTTCAGTTCGCGCTTGATGCGGACGAAGCGATCGATGTTCTCGATCGTGCGGTCGAACTTCGGCCCTTGCATGAGATCGGCGTAGACGTCCGGATCGATTCCGTGCACGCTGAACCGGACGTGCTCGAGGCCGGCGCGGATGAGGTTGTAGGCCCGTTCCTCGGTGAGAAGTCCGCCGTTCGTGATCAGCTTCGTCTGAGGAAACCGCCGCTTCCCGCGCCGCTCGCGAATGTACGCCACGCGTTCGTGCATTTTCCGGTCAACCAGCGGGTCGTTCTGCAAGAACGGGCTCAGAACCTTTACGCGGTTGTCGATCGCCTCGTCGACGATCTTCTGATACGTCCCGTCGTCCATCTCTCCGCGAATCTGGTTCTGTTCGCGTCCCATCGGGCAGAACACGCAGCGCGCGTTGCAGCCATACTTGGTCTGGATCTGGATGATCTGCGGAAACGACGGCGTAAACCGCGACATGGCGAAGTACTTTCCGTACTCCACCAATGGGATGGATGCGGCTGCGGGGCCTGACGGGGTCAGCCTGCGCCGGATTCGTTGGAGCGTGGCGTTCAGACCTGCCTCCTCATGACTGCCCGTTCACGGCAAACGACCCGTTGCCACCGTTGCCGGAACCTGGATCCCGGAATAAGGTTTGTGCCTGTCGTCTTGCCTTCATTGTCCTGGTGCAACCTTCTCTTTCCGTGGAGATCCATCACGTGTGTCGCCGCAACCCGACGATAGTGGCGCCGGCTTTCCCGATCCACGGGTAAGCGCGAGAGAAACGCGAAATGTTCCCGCCTCGCAAGCCGTCGGGTCCTCCCCGAACAACAGTGGATCAAGATACCGGTGATCTGGCCCGCGGCGCCGGTGTCAACTATCTGGGCTATGTCGCCCGGCTCGGAAGCCGGGTGCCCTTCCTGTTCTTCGCGGGCATCCTGTATGGAGAAGCGGCTTTCGGAGTCTACACCTTCGGCATCACGCTAGTCGAGACCACTGCCGCACTGTCGCTGTTCGGGATGAAGCGGTCGCTATACAAGCTGATGAGCGACGAAACGGCGGAGACCGGCAGCGCCTACACGGCGATTACACATGGCATACTGTTCGCCCTCGTGGCCGGACTGATTTCGACCGTGGCCGTCGCGGCGGGAGCCGGCGT
>CBDUXS010000235.1:0-1971 GCA_965371255.1 uncultured bacterium | reverse complement strand
TGAAATGAACCGTCTCGAAAGCCTCGCTGTGGTTCTTGCGATCGCGGCTGCCTGTTCTCCCGGCCTGCCTGAAGGACTGCCCGTAGTCGTGAGGGACAGCGCCGGGGTGGCCATCGTCACGGCGGAATCGCTGGACGGGCTGCCGACGCGCACGCCGGCGGGTCCGATGCTCGACCTCGCGACCTCGGCGGATTCGGCGGATGCGTCGTTCTCGCGGGTAGGCGCGGTCCTGCGGTTGGAGGACGGACGGCTCATCGTCGCCGACGGCGGCGGTCGCCGGCTCAAGGTGTTCGGGTCAGATGGTGCGTTCTTGCAAACCCTCACCGGATCGGACGGAGCCGAAGCAGAGATCGGCGCCGTCACGGCGATCTGGCCGGCCGGCAGAAACCGGATTACCGTATTCGATCGGCGGCAGCGGCGTCTCATGACGCTCTCCCTGAGCGGCGGAACGATTCAGGACGTAAATCTCGCGTCGCCCGATCTCAGATCCCGGGCCGTCGGCCGGCTCGACACAGGCGAGGTGCTGACTCGGAGCCTGATCTTCGATGTTCCGGAGACCGGATTCGAGCTGGCGCACGTAGCGGTCACCCGCTTCGGGTCTGACGGCGCCCTGGTGGACACGGTCGGTGCCTGGCCGACGGCTCGAATGGGACGCCTCGGAGATCCGCCCCTGCAGCTCATTTCCGGTCCGATGTTCGAGCCCCGACTTGTCACGGCAGCCGCAGGGGATCGTCTGGTTGTGAGTGACTGTCGGTCGGCAGAATACCGCGTGATTGACCCCCGAAGCGGTAGCACGCAGAAGGTCGTGCGCTGGCCGGCGGAGGTGCTGCGCGTGACCGAAGAGGACGTCGTGTCGTATCGCGCCCGGCGTCTCAAAGGCCTGCCCGAGGAGCACCAGGGGCGAACGCTGCGCATACTGGACACCACGCCCATCAACCCGATCCTGCCGGCGTGCGACCGGTTGCGGATCGACCATGAAGGGCGGGCATGGGTTCGCTCCTTCGTCCGGTCCGGAGCCTTGACTCAGAGTTGGCTGGTTTTCGACCCCGATGGACGGCCGCTGTTCGGCGTCGAGTTTCCGGTTGCCACCCGGATCATGGATCTCGGCTACGGCCATGTAACGGTGATCGAGAGCGACACACTGGATGTAAGACGGGTTCGGGTCTATGGCATCGAGTGAACGCGGCGTAGTCAGGCAGAGAACGCGACCCTCGCACATCCACGCAGTAACCCTTTCGCCATCCGTTGTGTCGTAACTATTGAGCCGGTGGATGAGGCATCTCACCCGGAGTCCAGTGGACGATAAGCAGTTGGTAGACCGCATTCGATCGGGCGACCGATCGGCCCACCGCACCCTGTACGACGCGCACGTCGATCGGGTGTTCCGGCTGGCCTATCGAATGACGGGTGACGAAACGATGGCGCGCGAGTTCACGCAGGACGCGTTCGTCCGGGCGTTCGATCGACTCGACGGGTTTCGAGGCGAGGCTGCGTTCTCGACCTGGATGCACTCGGTGACGACCTCCGTCGTACTCAATGGGCTCCGGAAGGTGAAGCGCATTCACGGTAGGGAATTGGACATTGAGGCGGCTCGCGGGATCGCCCAATCAGCCCCTCAGGCGGAGCCGGATTTGAAGACGCGCCTGGCGGCGGCGGTGCACGCGTTGCCCGAGGCCTACAGGACAGTATTCGTGATGCACGATGTCGAGGGGTATACACACAGAGAAATCGCGGCGGCCCTCAAGCTGAAGACCGGCACCTCGAAAGCGCGACTGTCTCGGGCAAGAGCCCGGCTTCGGATGGACCTTCGGGAGTTTGCGGAAGAGTGGGTGGCATGAACGATCACAACAACGGATTTGATTCACGGATCGCTGAGGCGGCTCAAGAGCTTTACCACGCCCCACCGCCAACACCGGGCGATGAGATGTGGACCGACATCCAGGCTCGATTGGAGTCGAATACCCCCGTGGT
>CBDUXS010000234.1:0-1999 GCA_965371255.1 uncultured bacterium | reverse complement strand
ATCGTTGCCTACCTGCGGGCTCAGACCGGCGAGCCCCTGGATGGGGTCCCCGAACTCGACATAGTCGCAAGGACCGCGGAACGGTTCGCGACGATTGATTCACTCCTCACGACGTCGCTCACGGCGGCGGCAGCCGGAAACCGCGATGCGGCCCAGGTCAGGGCGATCGCCGCGTACATGCAGTTCGAGCCGCTGGAGCCAGCACTCGGAGCGCGCGACAGGGGAGTCGTGGCCGACGTGGAGAAGGCCTTTGCCGCGTTCCGCGCAGATCTGAGCTCACCGTCGACGATTCCGGACCGGGCGGAAGTGGACCGGGCGCTCGCAGTAGCCGAGCAGACCCTTCAGGCGGACCGGCCCTCTGACCTCGGACTCGCGATCCAGGCGTTCGTAATCATCGTGCGCGAGGGATTTGAAGCGATCCTGATCGTCGGCGCGATCATCGCGTTTCTCATCAAGACCGGTCGGGTGGAGGCGCGGCGCAGCGTGTACGTCGGTGTGGGCGCGGCTGTCGGGCTCAGCCTCGTCGTGGCCTTGTTGCTCGAGGCCCTGTTCGTCGCCGTGCCCGCGCGCCAGGAGGTTCTGGAAGGCACTACGATGCTGGTCGCCGTGGTGGTGCTGTTTTCCGTCAGTTACTGGCTTGTGTCCAAGCTGCAGCAGGGCCGTTGGGAGCAATACCTGAACGAGCGCATGAATGTGGCACTCGGGATGGGCGGCGGGTTGGCGCTCGGTGGCGTCGCATTCCTGGCGGTGTTCAGGGAAGGCATCGAAACGGTCCTGTTTTACAAGGCGCTGAACGCGATGGCCGAAGGGGCCACGCTACCGGTCGCAGCCGGATTCGGCGTCGGATT
Source organism: uncultured bacterium (assembly GCA_965371255.1). GTDB lineage: Bacteria > Gemmatimonadota > Gemmatimonadetes > Palauibacterales > Palauibacteraceae > JARFPW01. The sequence goes on along the minus strand of CBDUXS010000234.1, from coordinate 1,151 downwards.
GCTGGCGTTGGCTGTGATTTATGCAGTGTTCACCCGACTCGGGGTACGCATTCCGATGCGGCCGTTCTTCGCCATGACCAGCGGTATCCTCTACCTGATGGCGACGATCTTCGCGGGTGCGGGGATCGCCGAGTTCCAGGAAGCCGGCGTCGTCGGCATGACGCCATTGAGAGGCTTTCCCACGCTTACCGGTCTCGGAATCTATCCGACGGTCGAGACGATGGCTGCGCAAGGTGTGTTGATCGTCCTGCTGTTTGGCGCGCTGTTCATCACGTTCGGGAGGCACCGGCGGGTCATTCTTCCAGCAGCAACCGGGTCTGGTAGGCTTCCATGATGTCGGCCCGGCTGAGGAGGCCCGTGAGCTTTCGCGATTCGCCTCCCAGGAGCACGGGGAGGACGTCCACGCCCCTCTGATTCATCTTTCGCATCGCCACGAGCAGCGAATCGTCCGGCGACACTGTTTCGAGTTCCGGAACCTGCAGATCGGCGGCGATCACGATGTCCAAAAGCCCTTCTTCCAACGCCCGCGCTACGTCGTGGTAACCCAGCATGCCGGACAGCTCGAGATCCCGGCTGACGACGGGAAAGCTCGTCTGCCGCGATCCACGGATCTGATCCAGAATCTGCCTCACGGGCGCATCTTCCAGCACCACGTGCGGGTTTCGGTCGTAACAGTCTCCGACGCGCAGATTTTCGAGTGCTGATCGATCCGCGCCATGGACGATACGGTCACCCGTGCGCGCCAGCGCCTCAGAATAGATGGATTCCGGTCCAAGCCGCCGGGCAACCAGGTAGCTGATCACGCACACGAGCATCAGCGGCAGGATGAGGCCGTAGTCGTCCGTCATTTCGAAGATCAGAATGATCGCGGTAAGCGGAGCGAAGGTCGCGCCGGCAACGACGGCAGCCATTCCGACCAGGGCATAGGCCTGGGGTGTGATGTCGAGCCCGGGGAACAACTGCTGCGCAGTTAATCCGAAGAAGGCTCCGAACGAAGCGCCGACGAGCAGCGACGGCGTGAATACGCCACCCACACCGCCCCCGCCCGCCGTCAGGCCCGAGCTGAGCATCTTGGCGAACCCGAGTCCGAGCGCCGCGAATCCGACCAGGCGAGCAGACAACACGAGCTCGATGCCGTGCCGGCCATCTCC
>CBDUXS010000233.1:0-2042 GCA_965371255.1 uncultured bacterium | reverse complement strand
ATTCGGCGTGCTCCTCATCTTCGACGAGATCTATACGGGGCTCGGCAGAACCGGCGCATGGTTCGCGTGCCAGCAGGAAGACGTGATTCCCGACCTGCTTTGCGTCGGTAAGGCTCTGTCCGGCTCGTTGCCGATCGCGGCCTGCGTGGGTGGCGCTGAGGTGATGACGGCCTGGCCGGAGTCGACGGGCGAGGCGATCCATACGTCCACGTTCCTCGGAAACCCACTCGCCTGCGCGGCCGCCACGGCCTCTCTGCACGAAATCGCGCGGCGCGACCTGCCGGAAAGGGCGGCGTCGCTCGGCCGGGCGTGGAAGGCGGAGTTGTCGCACCTGGCGGATCGCCACCCCGCGGTTCGTGAGGTGCGCGGCCGGGGACTCATGCTGGGCGTCGAACTCGTCGAGCCGGACACCGGAGCGCCCGCGACGGAGCTCGCGGGCCGGATCGTCGTGGAGGCTCTTCGGCGCGGTTGGATCCTGCTGGCAGACGGTCCCTTCGCCAACGTACTTGCCTTGACTCCTCCACTGACGATCAGCCGTGCGTTGCTCGCGGAAGCCACTGCACTGCTGGACGAACTGCTGGACTCCTGAGCCGTCCGCCGTACCTTTCAAGCCCCGCCGCGCTCGGGTAGATTTGCTCCGACGTCGTACGATCAACTTACAACGCGCGTAAAGGAAGGGGAGCACATGGCGGTGCCTGCCGTGCAGGTTCATGGAACCCCCAACCCGAATGCAGCGAAATTCGTGCTCGACCACAGCGTGCTCGGCGATCAAGGTCGGTCGTACTTCGACGCGGAATCGGCCGAGTCGGATACCCTGGCGTCGCGGCTGTTCGAGATTGCCGGTGTACGGGCGCTGTTCATGGTAGACAATTTCATCACCGTGACGAAGTCGGATGAGGCCAGCTGGGACGACATGGTCGAAACAATCCGCACGTCGATACAGGAGGGGTTGGGGGAATGACGGGAAGCCGAGACATCGACCATCGGGGCCTGACATCCATGCCGATCTGCGCGGCGGTGGTGATCTGCGCGGCATCGGTGGGGTGCGCGGCGGCCGATGAGCCAAAGCCTGACCCCCGTCCAGAGCCGGGATTCGAGACGGGATCGGTTGTCGTAGAAAACCTGCTGGATGAACGGGAAGCGCATTTCGCGAACCTGCGGCAACTGACGTTCGGCGGGCAGAACGCCGAGGCGTACTTCTCGGCTGACGACGCGTGGCTCATCTTCCAGGCCACACCGCGCGACGGTGGCTGCGATCAGCAATACACGATGCGGACGGACGGCCGTGACCTCAGCCTCGTGAGCACAGGATCGGGACGCACGACGTGTGGCTTCTTCGTCCCGGGAACGGAGCGCCTCCTGTATTCCTCCACGCACCTGAGCGGGGATGCGTGCCCGGCGGAACCCGATCACTCCCAGGGCTACGTGTGGGCCGTCTATTCATCCTATGAAGTATTCAGCGCCGATCTGGATGGCGGCAACATGGTCCGGCTGACCGAGACCGAGGGCTACGACGCCGAGGCCACGATATCGCGCGACGGTGAGTGGGTCGTGTTCGTTTCGACGCGTGACGGGGACCTCGATATTTACAAGATGCGGCCCGACGGATCCGACGTGATCCGACTGACGGACGCAGTGGGCTACGACGGTGGACCGTTCTTCTCGACGGACGGGGCGATGATCGTGTATCGGGCCTATCATCCGACCGCTGATGACGACGTCGCCGACTACGAACGCCTGCTCGGCCAGAGCCTGATTCGACCGTCCCAGCTCGACATCTGGGTGATGAACGCGGACGGCTCTGACAAGCGCCGGCTCACCGACAACGCCGCCGCCAACTTCGGCCCCTACTTCTTCCCGTCGGGCGATCGTGTAATATTCTCCTCCAACATGGGCGATCCCAACGGCCGCGAGTTCGACCTGTGGACGGTGGACACGGACGGAGGAAACCTGGAGCAGATCACGTTCGCCGGAGAGTTCGACGGGTTCCCGATGTTCAACTCGGATGGAACTCAGCTCGTATTCGCCTCGAATCGCGGCAA
>CBDUXS010000232.1:0-2127 GCA_965371255.1 uncultured bacterium | reverse complement strand
ACGGTCCTCACCCGCGAGCAGTCACTCCGAATGCATCCCAAACGGCACCCGATCACCCTGCATTACACGGTCGGTGCGGACGCCGAGGGGCGGCTTACGGCCGTGCGCGTTCGTATCATCGGCGACACGGGCGCCTACGCTTCGGTCGGAATGAAAGTGCTGGAGCGCGCCGCCGGCCATTCCTGCGGGCCGTACCGCGTCCCGGCCGTGGACATCGAGGCGAAGACCGTCTACACGAACAACCCGCCGTGCGGCGCCATGCGCGGCTTCGGTGCGAACCAGGCATCGTTCGGTATCGAAGGCGTGATGGACATCCTGGCCGAGAAAGTCGGCGTGGACGGCTACGACATCCGGGACCGGAACATCATGAAATCCGGTGACCGATTCGCCACCGGCCAGATGATGACCGACAGCTGCGGCATCAGGCAGACTCTGGAAGCCGTGCGGGACATCTACAAGTCGTCGCCCCGCGCCGGAATCGGGTGCGGAATCAAGAATACGGGAATCGGGAACGGGATGGACGACAGCGGCAGGATCCTGCTTCGGGTGCTCGAAGGCGGCCGGATCGAGATCCTGACAGGGTACACCGAAATGGGACAGGGAATGAACACGATCCTCCGCCAGGTCGTGAAGGAGGAAGCCGGGCTCGATCCCGAAATCATGACCGTGCGAACGGCGAGCGATCCCCGGGTTCTATGCGGGATGACGACCGCCTCGCGGGCGACGGCGCTCCTCACGGCCGCCGGCCAGATCGCAGCACTCAAGCTGGCGGCGGACCTGGAAACGACAGGGTTGGACGAGCTCGCCGGCCGCGAGTACCACGGTGAATACGTGTGCGACTTCACCACGAAGCCGGATGTCGAGACGGACAATCCGATCACCCACATGACATTCAGCTACGCCACGCAGGTGGTGATTCTCGACGAGGAAGGTCGCCTGGAACGGGTAATCGCGGCGCACGATGTGGGACGGGCGATCAACCCCCTCCAGTGTGCGGGCCAGATCGAGGGCTCGGTTCACATGGGCCTGGGTTATGCGCTTTCCGAGGACTTTCCTTGCACGGATGGCCGTCCCGATTCGCTCCTCCTGCGGGACCTCGGCATCCTGAAGGCGCGCCACACGCCCCGGATCGACGTGATCCTCATCGAGGTGCCGGACGAGGTGGGCGGGTACGGGTCGAAGGGTGTCGGCGAAATCGGTCTCGTGCCGACGGCCGGCGCGGTGGCCGGTGCGCTGTACGCGTTCGACGGTTTCCGCCGGTTCAGTCTCCCGATGAGCGACGCACCCGCGGCGGCGCCATCTCTTCCGAAGTCCCGGCGCGCGGCGAGCTGACCCGGGAATGGCCGAACTCCAGCCCCTCCCGTTCGCGGAACTCGTGAGCCGCATGCAGCGCGAGGTCGAGACGAGCCAGGCGATCTTCGACCTCCCGGTTCGGAAGTGGCACGTGCCGGATCCCGAGTTGGACTTCTCCGCCCTGCACTTCGGCCGGCCCGCTTCCACGCCGGTCGGACCAGCCGCCGGCCCTCACACTCAGCTAGCCCAGAACATCGTACTGGCGTGGCTCGCGGGGAGCCGGATCATCGAGCTCAAGACCGTCCAGGTGAACGACCGCCTCGAGATTCCCCGGCCGTGCATTCACGTTCCGAACATTGGCTACAACGTGGAGTGGTCGCAGGAACTCCTCGTGCGCGAGTCGCTGATGGAGTACGCCAAGGCGGCTTACCTCATCGAAATCCTCAAGGCGACGCGGGCCTTCGGCGTGTTTCCGACGGACCATGGGTTGGACACGGTGTTCGACATCAGCGTCGGATACGACCTCGAGGGCATCCGGGGCGACAAGGTGACGGGGTTCATCAACGGGATGAAACAGCCGGCTCCGCTGTTCGATGAACTGCGCGGAGAACTCGCGGCCGAACTCGCCGAGTTCCGCGATCTGGAACTCCCCGCGTTCATATCCGATTGCGTGACCCTGTCGACGTTTCACGGCTGTCCGTCCGACCAGATCGAGGGGATGTCCCGCTATTTGCTCGAGGACCTGGGGCTGCACACGATCATCAAACTCAACCCGACGCTGCTCGGCTTCGACCGCGTTCGGGAGTTGCTCGTGGATGAGCTCGGCTACACGCA
>CBDUXS010000231.1:0-2130 GCA_965371255.1 uncultured bacterium | reverse complement strand
GTCCGGAACCCGGCGCTCGCCGCCGAGCGGCTGACCCGCCTGGATGCCCTGATCGACGCCACGCGGGAGACGCTTCGCATGGCGCCGGCCGATCCTGCGCTCAACGACTTCCTGTTCGATGTAGTGGACGAACGCGAATCCCTTGCCGGCCAGTTCGATCAGACGCTGCGCCAGGCATCGATGGAGTATTGAACATGTCTCGTCGGCGTACGTTCGCACTCGGGTTGGTCATGGGTCTCGCCGCCGTTGCGGCTCCAGCGCCTTCCGTAGCGCAGGAAAGGGTGCCCGCCCCCCCGGTCATGGGTGCGTTCGGGATGGTGCAGGCTTCGCGGGCCCGGATTGGTGTATACATGGAGCCGGGATGCGACATCGGAGCCGACGTTCGCGGCGATTGCGCGGAGTCGCCCCGGGTGCGGGCCGTCGTGGAAGGCAGCCCGGCGGATCTCGCCGGAATCCAGGCGGGCGATACGCTGCTCGCGTTGGACGGTGTTCCGCTTCGCAGTGAACCGGCTCGCCGCTCGCTCGCCAGCCTGCGCGCCGGTATCCCCGTCCTGTTCGAGGTTGGCCGCGAATCGGGCCGCATCAGCCTGCGCGTGATCCCTACGATCGTCGGCGGCAGCGTTATGGCCCTCGGACGGGTCCCACGTGCGGAGTTCAACGTTTTCCGGTTCCGTGACGATTCCGGGGAAGTCCAGGAATTTCAGTTCGGGCCGGAGCCCGACGGTCCTCCCACGCCCAATGGGTTCGTCGTATTCAGTCCGGACGAGGGCGGTAGCCTGCAGGTTCACGTGGGACAACCTGGAATGGCCGCGTTCACGCTTTCAGTGGACGGCGAGTCGGTCGCGCTGACCGAGCTCGAGGGACACCTGACGCGTCTCAGCGAGCGCTTGATCGAAGGGGCCGCGGAACTCTTCCTGGATGGAGATGTGGTCGTGAGCCCCGGCAGCGCGGACGTTCGCCGCCATTTGATCCTGGATGATCCGAATCTGGCGCGTCGGCTGGAGAGGGTGCGGAGCGAGGCGCTGACCACCGCGCGAGAGCAGCTGGAGTTGCTGGTGGCGCGCCGCAGCGAACTGGAGAGCCGCGGAGAACTGCCGCCGGCATTTGCCTATGCGTACAGGGTTCGCGCGGGCACCCTCGATTCGCCTGAAGCGGTGCCTTCGCGAATTCGCGCGCGGACCGTGAACGTGGCGGAAATGAGCCATCGTCTCGGTGGAGCGGAGTTCCGCGTGTTGACGCCGGAGCTTGCCGAGTACTTCGATGTGCAGTCCGGTCTGCTCGTGCTGCGAGTCATCCCCGGAACACCGGTCGCAGCGCTGGGTCTGCGCGGCGGCGACGTGGTCGTCGAAGTCGGGGGACGTAAGAACCCGGATATGCCAATATTCCTGCAACTTGCGTCGTCAGCGGACGATACCGGGTTGGAAGTAAAGTGGGTGCGTAAAGGTACGCTCCACACGGGCCGTCTCGCCGGAAACTGACCGCCGCTTGTCCGCGGGCGCGTGGGGGGCGAAACTGCCACATGTCCGCGATAGACAATACGCAAGCCGGGGCGACGTACCTGACCCTGGCCGAAACTCTCGAAAACGCGTTCCAGGCCTGGGATCGCGTACCTGAACCATGGCTCGATTCACGCTTCGACGCCCTGGCGCTCGAGGCGTTCGCGCTCCAGTACGACACAAACCTGCCCTACGCCCGTTATTGCCGTGCGCTCGGTGCAGATCCTGGCTCGATCGGTTCCTGGCGTGACATTCCCCCGGCGCCCACCGCGGCGTTCCGCTCCGTCGACCTGATCGTGGGAGAACCGGGCGACGCGGCGCTGAGATTCCGGACCAGCGGCACGACGAGAGGTGAAGCGGCGCGCGGAGTTCATCCGATCCGCCGGCCGGCGACATACCGGGCGGCCCTGGCGGGACCCTTCCGGCATTTCGTCCTCTCCAGCCGCGACAGCGCGCGATTGCTGCTTTTCCACTCGCCATTTCAGCCGGCGGCCGAATCTTCGCTGGCCTGGATGTTCGACGAGCTCCTGTTCAGGTTCGGCACGCCCGGATCGGACCGCCTGGACCCACGGGAGGGCTTATCGGCCGATTCCGTCACCCGTGAGCTGGAATCCGCCGCCGCGGGCGGCGAGCC
>CBDUXS010000230.1:0-2141 GCA_965371255.1 uncultured bacterium | reverse complement strand
CTGTGGTCGATATAGAACACGATGGGTGCCACGGGCTCCGACATCTCGGCCGTCGGATCCGCCTTCTCCAACCGCCAGCGTCGCACGATGCGCTCGTACAGCGTGGCTTCCTGGTCACGTGAAAAGTTCTTGCGCGCATCGAGGAAATGACCCACGCGGTCGTCCGCGTACCGCACGGGCATTGGATCCTCGGGCAGCGCGAATATCGAATAGCGGACACCGACGGGCACCGATCGCACATCGGGTATGCCCTCGCCTCCGAACGACGGGTTCTCGCTCGACTTGTAGGTAAGCATGGCGTCGATCTCGACGTTGTTGGGAAAGCCCTGAATGCGGTCCACGTAGCTTCGGTCGCCATCCAGGCTTGCTGCGTGATCGTTGTAGTAGGGGCGCAAGCGACGGCCGAACTGTGTGTAATCCGATACGAAGAACTTCGTGATGTCTACCAGAACGTTTTCGGTCGAGTCGTGCTCGCTCTTGATGCCCCACGCGGCCACGATCGAGTGGGCGATGTTGCCCTCGACCGAGACGCGCATCGGGGATCCTTCATCGGCCGTGAACCGGGCGTTTCGGTGCTGCAGGATGATTTTGTCGCCGACTCGCTGGAAGCGCATGAGCTGGGCGCGCGACAGCGGCAGTCCCTGGTGCAGGTTGAACACGCCGGCACCGCGACTGATATGCATGATCATTCCGAAGTCTTTGTCCAGCATCGACTCGGATACTTCCAGATAAACTGTATTGTCACGTTTGCGGTGCAGGGTCAGGAACCCTTCGATCGCCTCGGTGTCCTTCAGAACTTCATCCCAGGGCTTAAAGGACTCGTCGCCGTTCTCGGCTTTCGAGCCACCGCCGGCCCGCGGGTCCGTCTCCAGGTTGGCCGTCGCACAGCCCGCCGTCATCGACAGGCCGAGGAACGCCATCATCATTCCCCACCGTTTGACTCGCATCGTCACCCATCCGTCGGAGGTTGACCGTTCAGAACGTGCGGATGCTAGGCTTGAGTGAAAGCAGCGGCAACCGGAATGCGTTGTTCTCGCGTCGGGCCATAGCCGATGCGTGGGCGGACAGGCGAAGGAATCTGTTGATGCGCCTGATGTCCGGATTCGCAGCTGTCCTGATTCTGGGGGCGGCGGATATCAGAGCGCAGCCGTCCGGTCTCGCCGTGCCCGTGGATACGGCCGGCCTGGCTGACGGGCCCTACTCACGCATGTCGATGCTGCTCGAGAAGACACTCTTCAAGGTGGACGTCCTCACGCTCGAGTTACGATTCGGACGTGCGGGCGCCGCGGCTCTGCAAGCGGCCGCATCGAATCAGGGAAGCCGGGATGCCATTTACGACGGCGTGGCCGTTGCCGCCCTCGGAGCGACTGAGGTGTGGGCGAGAATCCGTTTCGAGCGGGACATCAGCTTTCGGCAGTTCCTGGACGCCGCCCGCGAAAACCTGAGCAGGGCCCTCGACGCCCGACTGATCGATCGGCAGGCATTCCTCGATGTCTCGGAGGGACTGCCAGTGTGGTATGCTTTCCTGGAAGACCGTCGTGTTCGCGCTGGAGACGAAATGCATTACAGGATCCGGAGCGACACGCTTCGCACGGTCTACCTTGGGTATGACGGAACGGTGCTTCTCGACCAGATCGACATCGGTCCGGAGCGACGGCTCTCCGTGCTGGGCGGGTATTTCGCCCCGGATTCGGAATTTCGGCGGCCGTTGATCCACTCGTTCCTGTTCGGGCGTGCCCGACGCGAGTCGGCCCGGAACGACGAACCGTAGTTTCGCGTTGTTCCACGCATGAAGAACGATCAGACAACCATCCGTGTTACCCATCGTCCCTCGGGCACCGTCCTCGCTGAGGGGCCGAAGGGTTGGGGAATGATGCCGTTCGAGGGCAACATCTACATCGGACGCAGGTATTTGCGGACGGACGCCTTCAAGCCGAATTACATCCCCGGCCTGTGCATTTACAAGTTTCTCTATGTCTGGATGGACCTGCGGCTCCCGGGCGAGAAGCCGGTCAGGGGCGCAGGCTGGATGTACTGGCTGCCGAACCCCCTGTTCCCGTTCATCGCGTTTCGGGTAGCCGTGCCGCGCCACCACCCGGACATCGCGGTCGAGGAGATTCCGGTGGCGGCGTAGCGGTCAG
>CBDUXS010000229.1:0-2233 GCA_965371255.1 uncultured bacterium | reverse complement strand
GCCTACGAGATGCTGTTGTCGGAATCCCAGGAGCGGATGCTGCTGGTCGCACGGCCGGAGCATGTTCAGGAAGTCACCGAGGTCCTCGAACGCTGGGAGCTCCAGGCTGCGGTCATCGGGCAGGTGACGGACGACGGTCTGTTTCGCGTCCGACGGGGCACGGACATCGTCGCGGAAATTCCGGTGAGTCCTCTGGTGGATGATTGCCCGACGTATACGCGTGAGGGCGTAGAGGACCCGGAAGTCTCAGAGCTGCGATCACGCGACTTGTCGGCATTCGGTGAGCTGGCGAGCGATGAACACGCCACGCAGGCTCTCCTCGCCCTACTCGATTCGCCATCAATCGCGTCGCGGGCATGGATCTACGAGCAGTACGATGCGAGCGTCCAGACCAACACAGCCGCCGGACCTGGCTCTGATGCCGCGGTACTGCGTCTCGCCGACACGGACCGCGGAATCGCCGCCGCGATCGACGGCAACGGCCGCTACACATACCTCGATCCGCGCCGAGGTGCCCGGATAGCCGTGTGTGAGGCGGCCCGCAACGTCGCCTGCTCGGGAGCCCGGCCCGTCGCCATCACCAACTGCCTCAACTTCGGCAATCCGCTCGGTGCCGCCGTCTATTATCAGCTCCGGGAAGCCGTCGGCGGGATCGGCGATGCGTGCCGTGCCCTCGGGACACCGGTGTCGGGCGGAAACGTGTCCCTCTACAACGAGACGCCATCGGGTCCCGTCTACCCCACGCCGGTCATCGGCATGGTGGGAATTCTGGAATCGATCGGCCGGCGAGTGCCCTCGGCGTTCCGCGAAGAGGGTGACGTCATCGTTCTCGTAGGAGAGACTCGTGAAGAGATCGGCGGCTCGGAGTATCTTGCGGTCGTGCACGATCAGGTGGCCGGAGCGCCGCCGGACATCGATCTCGACGAGGCGGCTCGGCTCGTGAAATTCCTCGTCGCGGGTGCGGCAGCGAGCCTGTTTCGCAGCGCGCACGATTGCTCGGACGGCGGACTTGCCGTGGCCCTCGCGGAAGCGGCGATCGGCGCGGAAGGAGGTCCCCGCGGAATGACCGCCGAACTGGTGGCGGACTGCAGTTCGGCCGCCGCGATGTTCGGTGAGTCACAGAATCGAGTCGTTCTATCCGCAGACCCGCGCCAGGTCGAGGCGATCAGCGATCTCTGCGCCGTTTGCGGCCTCGTGTCGCAACAGATAGGAATCGTAGGAAAAGTCGGCGGTGGTTGGCGGATTTCCGCCGGAGACCGGACGATCGATCTTCCGGTGGGTGAGCTGAGTGAGACATTTGAGCGGGCGCTACCGCGCAGAATGGAAAATGAAGCGGGGCTGAATTCATGAACCGAGACCTGCCGACGTGGCGGGATGACGATCGCCTGCGAGACGAATGCGGTGTCGTGGCGGTGAGCGGCGTCCGGAACGCGGCGAACCTGGCTTTCCTGGGGCTGTACGCGCTTCAACATCGTGGACAGGAGAGCTGTGGCGTCGTGTCGATCGACGACACCGGCCGGACGCATGCCCACAAGGCAATGGGCCTCGTAGCTGACGCATTCAACGACGAGGTGCTGGCGAGGCTGCCGGGTTCCACGGCTCTCGGCCACACCCGCTACTCGACGGCCGGCTCGTCCAGCCTGCGCAACGCCCAGCCCACCGTCGTCAATTACCGACACGGCGACATGACGTTGGCTCACAATGGGACGCTGACGAACGCAGGCGTGCTGCGCGCAAGGCTCACCGAAGAAGGCGCCATCTTCCAGACGGACAGCGATTCGGAGGCCGTGATTCACCTCATAGCCCGATCGCGGCGGGATTCTCCGGACCAGCAGGTGGACGATGCCATCTCGCAACTGGCCGGCGCATTCTCGATCGTGATGAGCATTGGAGAAACGGTGTATGCGTTTCGTGACGCCAGGGGCTTCCGGCCACTCGTCCTCGGGCGCCTGGACGAAGCAGCCATCGTGGCCTCCGAAACGTGCGCCCTGGACATCATGGGCGCGGATTACATTCGTGACCTGGAGCCCGGCGAGGTGTTGAAAATACGCCACGGAATCGTAACCAGCCTGCGTCCTCTGGAGCCGGAACCACACTCCCCGTGTCTGTTCGAGCTCGTATACTTCGCCCGACCCGATTCACGGATCGGCGGCTGCAGCGTTGACGGGGCGCGGCGAGAGTTCGGCCGGCAGTTGGCTCGGGAGCATCCGGCGGAGGCCGACTGCGTGATCGC
>CBDUXS010000228.1:0-2247 GCA_965371255.1 uncultured bacterium | reverse complement strand
CGGCGCGGCATTCCGTTCAAGTTCGAGGACCACACAGTGTCCCATTCCATCTACTTCTTCGATCCCGACGGACACGAGTTGGAAGTCACGACTTACGATCTTTGAGCGCTCCGCTGTGGGTGCTCCGCCGTGGCCCGCGCAGCGCGCGTCCCTTCTAGAACTTCGCGAACAGCTGCACGTAGGCCCAGTGGAGCGTGTCTTCGCCCAGTCCGACCGGCGCGACCTCTCCCGCGTCGGACGCTGAGAACAGGCTGTAGCCGGCCTGGAACCCGAGCCCGCCGGCCAGCGTGCGGGACGCGGTGAGATCCAGCTCGTAGCCGATCGTCTTGTCGCCTGCCGGGTTTTCTTCTGCGAGCGAAAATCGGTGCAGGTCGGCGCGCACGGTCCATACATCTGGCCTCAGCATGCCGCGGAGCATCACGTCCACGAGTCCGAGATCACCGGTCTGTGCGGGCAAATTCAGGAACAGATCCATGAACCCGTAGAATTTGTGGTTCGTGGCGTAGAGCGTGTTGAAGCCGCCGAACGAGTCGTCGAGCGGGGTGTCGTCACCGGACAGATAATCGGCCTGGACACCGAATTGGCCACGCAACGGCCCGGTGAGAACGTAGTTGGCCGCGGCCGAGACGAAGTACGCCTCGATGTCCTGGCGCGGGATGCCCGTCTGGGTCTGGTCGCCGACCTGGTAGGCGGCGGTCGCCTGCAGCGCCAGGTGGCCGAATCGCCCGCGGCCCCGGGCTCCCAGCGTATAGCGATCGATGTCGCTGCGGCTCGTGCCGTCCGTCGCGTTCCTGTCGCCGAGCGCGAACAGGTCGAACTGCTCCGACGCGGCCCAGAGTCCGAACAGCGACCGGTCGTCCGCTGTCGAGTCTGCGTTGACTCTCGGATTCAGGCCCGTCGCAAGCAGTGCCGCGGTTTCATCCAACGACATCGCGAAGCCGTCGAGCGTCCATCCCCCGGAGCGCAGGTTGAGGCGTGCTCCGTCGAACGCCCGGGTCACGTTGGCCCAGTTCACCGTGCCGATGAGTCGCTCGTCTGCGAACGCCATCTCCTGACGGCCCACGGTCAGCGTCAGATTCGGCTGCGGGGTCCAGGCGAGCCAGGCCTGATGCAGGTCGAGCCGGTCCGCCGTCGCGTCCGTGAGTGTATTCGCTTCTTCCCCGAACGCGCGCGAGTCGGAGAGCTGGATGAACACGCTGACTTCCTTGGATGGTTTCGCCAGGGCTCCGAGCCTCGTCCGCAGGAGCGTCGCGTGATCCGTGCCGGCGTCGGAGGTGCGGGCGTCTAGTTCGCTCCGCACGCGCACTTCGCCCGACAGCGTGATATCCACCTTCTCGACTTTCACGGTTTGCGCGCCAAGCGGCGCCGTCACGGCGAAAAGCAGGCAGCAGGCAACTCCCGCCCGGCGGGTCAGCATGGAATCTCGGCTCCTTTTCTTGCGTAGAACCACCAGTTGACGATCAGGCAACTCATATAGTACCCGGCGAATCCGTACAGTGCGTACTCAGGCGTTCCGGCCTGGATCTGACCGCCGAAAATCCGCGGGATGATGAACGCGCCGTACGCGGCGATCGCGGACGTCCAGCCCAGCACGGGTCCCGCGAGTTCCGGCTTGAAAATGATCGGTATCATGCGGAAGGTGGAGCCGTTGCCGATTCCTGTCGAGATGAACAGCAGCATGAACAGACCGAAGAACGGCCACCAGTAGATGTCGGGGCTTGCCGCGGACCCGGCGAGCTTCACGGTCATGGCGACTCCGATCGTCGATGCGATCATCAACACCGTGTCCCAGTGCGTAACCCGTGCCCCACCCAGCTTGTCCGCCAGCCATCCGCCCGCCGGGCGAACGAGCGAACCCACGAGCGGTCCCAGCCAGGCGTAGTGCAGCGGGTTCGGGGCATTCATGACGGCCGTGCCATCAGGCATCGTGCCGAACACATCCTGGATCAGCTTCGGGAACGCCGCGGAGTATCCGATGAAAGATCCGAAGGTCATCGTGTACAGCCAGGTCATCACCCAGTTGTGCTTCTTTCGGAAGATCACAAACTGACTCTGCAGGCTTTGGCGGACGGCTCCGGGTGCCACGTAGCGCATGAGCAGAAGCGTGATGCATACGGTCAGGATGAGGATGAGAAAGATCTTCACCAGGTCGGGCAGCCCGACGTCCACGCCCAGCAACAGTCCGACTCCGACGGCCGCTCCGGCGAGCCCGAGAAACTCGAGCGACAGCATCTTTCCGATCGCGCC
>CBDUXS010000227.1:0-2250 GCA_965371255.1 uncultured bacterium | reverse complement strand
ACCGACGAGGAATTGCGACGATGCGGAGATCGGCCGAGACCGGCGGAGTGTCTGGCGGCGAGGTTTGCCGCCAAGGAGGCCTTCGTGAAGGCGCTCGGAACGGGTCTGCGCGGAATGGCCTGGACCGACATCGAGGTGCGAGGCGCCGAGAACGAGAGGCCGGAAATGGTCCTGCACGGCAATGCGGCGGCGGAATTCGAACGGCGTGGAGGCTTGACCGCCCACGTCAGTCTGACTCACGAAGCCGGCGTGGCGACCGCAATCGTCGTACTCGAAACCGCCGACTGACGTCAATCACCCGGGCGAACAGCTCCCACGAAGCCTTCGGAGAGCCGGCGCCCGAAGCCGCCGTCACCCAGTTCATCGATCGCCACGCACCCTCGCGTCTCCGACGCATGGATCATCCGCTGGTCGCCAACGCAGATCCCGACATGCGAGACGGAGCCGCCGTCCCAGGCGAAGAACCACAGGTCGCCTGCGTTTCCTTCTCGAAGGTCTTCAGGCGCGGCAACCTTCGGTCCGGCTTCGAACTGGTCCCGACTGTCCCGGGCGATCACAAATCCGTGCAGGGCAAACACGGACTGCACGAAGCCTGAACAGTCGGTTCCCTGCTCGGTCCGACCGCCCCAGAAATACGGCGTCCCGAGCCACCCGGTTGCCGTCCGGACCAGCGTCGCCGGGTCCCGGGGAAAGCGGATCTCGCGATCCGCGCCGCTGACCATCTTCCGGGAATCCGCCGGATTAGCCCGGCCACCGCCCGGAAGCTCGAGCGTGCCGTCCCCGGCGGATGCGAGCTTCGCGCCCCAGGGGGCATGGCGTGGCGCGTCGCCGGTTCCGGATTCGACGGCGAGGGAGTTGAGTCCAGTGCCGAGGCTCGTCGTATCCGCCCTCGAGTTCCAATCGGCGGCCTCGGACTCCGTGCACTCGTGAAGGCTGCCGCGGGTCACGAATCCTTCGTAACCATCCGGCGCACGAATCGCCGCCCACTCCGGCCGCATGGGAGCGCTGGTAGAATCGAGCAGATTCAGGGCCTCGCCGAGCAGCACCTGGTTGACCATTTCCGATGCATGCCGCGGATCGCGCCGCACCGGCGCCCAACTGACCCGCACGATCGCAGAAGTGGGTTTGGGGGCGTCGGTGATCATCGATCGGAAGGCTTCGACGACAGGATTCTCGGGAACTTGTGGGGCGCAGGAGGGTTCCAGTCAGCAAGCACCCCCGGAGCCTCGGAACTTACCTTGGATCCTATCCCCGCAGTCGATCCGCGGCCGAGGGGGCTGCTCACTTCTGGCCGCCACTGGACGATTGCAGTTCTCTCTCCAGAAGCCACTGAATGTCTCCCGGTTGCATCTGTTCCCAGTCCAGACCGATGAATCCGTGTGCCGTATCCGCCCGGATAAACCCGAACGTCGCAGGACGCCTGCCATAGAAGTACAGGCCGACCTCGGCCGATGTGGCCGGCGTAAGCGAGCGCGAAGGATGGCGAACCCGCAGATGCCGGAACGGACGGCCGGCATGAATCGACCGGCTGTCGTCCCGCTCCACACACAGGCTGAGTTGCAGCCCGAAAGACAGATCCCGCGCGTGCCCGGCGGCCAGTGCGTCAATCGGACTTTCCGGCCGTACCGGCAGCCAGCGCTCCGGATTTTCCGCGTGCCCGAGCAAGTCCCGCGCGACATGCCGAAGTTCGATCGCGCCCGGCGACAGGTCTACGACTTCCTGGCTGAGCAGTCGCGGCTTCTCTCCGATGACGTCGAGCAGGAGCCAGGTCTGCGGGTAACGTCTGACACCCAGATCCATCAATCGGTCACTCAATCGTCGGTCCGTCCATAGCGATCTTCCAGCCTGACGACATCGTCCAGTTCCGGCGTGCTCACCTCCAGGATCACGCTGTCTTCGAGCGCTTCCATGCGATGCACCGTGTCCGGCGGAATCTCGATCGCGACGCCCGGGAGCCATTCGAACGTGTCGCCATCGCGCGTGAACGTCATGCGGCCGGACAGCAGATAGAGTGTCTCGTGCTTGACGACGTGCTTCTGAAGGGAGAGCAGATGGCCCGCGGTCACTTCCAGGATCTTGCCGGCGTAGCGATCCGTGTGGGCGTACCAGAGTTCACGCCCCCACGGCTTATCGACGATCTTTGGTGCGGTTCCGGTATCCATGTAAGACCGTCCTGTCGGTTTTGACGCGTCAGGTATGCGGCGGCAGTATACCGATGTTCGTGGACTCGCTCAATGTACGTTCAGCCCC
>CBDUXS010000226.1:0-2276 GCA_965371255.1 uncultured bacterium | reverse complement strand
CCGATCGCTGCCATCAACATCAGGAAGTAATACTCACCAACGGCCAGTCCGCGTCGCTCCAGGTAGTCCGTTCCAAACAGGATGGCCAGGACCGTCGCAGCCAGAATGACCAGAGTGACGGCTATCCGAAACTCATCCAACGCGATCATCGACATCGGCGAGGGCGCTTCGAATCCGAGCTGGTACACGGCCGCCGCCGACGCCAGAACGGTGCCTCCGACCGCAGCACCGGGAACCCACCGACCGCTCGGCTCCGACCGGGATCCTCGCAGAAACACATCGACCGTGAGGATGACCAGGCCGGTAACGGCCAGCACGATCTCGGGCAGCAGAGCCCACACATAGTGAATCTGCGAGCTGAAGTCGAGAATCACGGCGCGACCTCCGGACCATTGTCAGTGCCGAGAATCGGGAGGCGATCGAAGCGTTGATCACCGGTTTGCATCGACACCGGCGCCCCCTGTGCCCGCTGGTCTATCTGCTGGATCAACGCACTGACGGATGCCTCTGTTCGACGCAGCAGCGGTCCCGGGTATACGCCGATGACCACAATCAGCAACAGCATCGGCGCCAGTACGGCACGTTCGCGGCCACTCAGGTCGGATAGCGTCTCGTTGGCCTCATGCGTAATCGGTCCGTACAGGACGCGCTGCACCATCGGGAGCATGTAAGCGGCCGCGAAGATCACACCGGTAGCGGCCAGGAAGGCCGGCACCGGATGCGTCCGGAAGGTACCGATCAGGATCAGGAATTCACCGACGAAACCGTTGGTGCCGGGGAGTCCGATCGAGCTCAAGGCGACCAGCACGAACATCGACGCAAACACCGGCATCACCCTGGCAATGCCGCCAAACTCTGCGATCAGCCGGGTATGCCGGCGTTCGTATAACATCCCGACGAGCAAGAACAGGGCGCCCGTCGAAATTCCGTGATTCACCATTTGCAGGATCGCGCCCTCGACCGATTGAGCCGTGAGCGCGAACAGGCCCATCATGACGAATCCAAGGTGTGCAATCGAAGTATACGCGACGAGTTTTTTTGCGTCTGGCTGAACAGCCGCAACCCACGACCCGTAGATGATCCCGACCACGCTGAGAACCATAAAAATGCTCACCACGACCGAACTGGTCGCAGCGTGGGAAAACATTGGCAGCGCAAACCGGAGGAAACCGTACGTGCCCATTTTCAGCATCACACCGGCCAGGATCACGGAACCTGCGGTCGGGGCCTCAACGTGAGCGTCAGGCAGCCAGGTGTGAAACGGAAACATCGGCACCTTGATCGCGAACGCGAGAGCGAATGCCGAAAACAATACGAACTGGAGGTTCCGCGCGACGGGAAGCGTAATGAGGTCGTTGTAGGCGAACGTCACGACGCCGAACTGCCGGTGATACAGATAGACCAGGGAGACGATGGCCACCAGCATGAGGAGCGAACCGACGGCCGTGAACAGAAAGAATTTCACCGCCGCGTAAATCCGCCGTGTTCCTCCCCAGACGCCGATGAGGAAGTACATCGGCACCAGCATGATCTCCCAGAACACGAAGAACAGGAACAGGTCAAAGGAGACGAAGACGCCTAACATCGCCGTCTCCAGCACGAGCAGCATCGCGTAGAATGCCCTCTGCTTCGATTCGATGTAGGTGTATGAACCGAGCACGGCGAGCGGGACGATGAATGTCGTCAACAACACCATCAGCAGCGATATCCCGTCGATCCCGATCGTGTATCCGATGCCCCACGCCTCGATCCAGGGCACCGATACGTAGTTCTGGATGGACGCCGTTCCGGTCTGGAACGTCCAGAACAGTGGCACCGATGCCAGGAAGACCAGCGTCGATACGCCGAACGCGACGTGCTTCGCGCGCTCCTCCGGCACCAGGAAGCAGAGCACGGCACCTACGAGCGGCACCAGCAGGAGGAAACTGAGAATCCAGTGGGTCTCGAACACGGCGCTCACGTCAATTCCCCGCTCACCACAAAATAGTTCCGAGGATCACCAATGCCCCGGTCACGAAAAAGAACAGGTACGTAGCCAGGCGTCCGGTCTGGAACAGGCTCCCGAACCAACCCACGAGCCTCACTCCACCCACCACGGCGTTGATCGTGCCGTCGATCAACCCGACATCCACGATCTGCCAGCAGCCCCGCCACAAAACCAGCATGGGCCGGATGACGATACGGTCATACAACTCGTCCATATACCACTTGTTGTAGAGGATGCCTGCCAGCCCCGGCGGCGCCGGGGCGTCTGCCGCCGCGACTTTGCGCGCGGT
>CBDUXS010000225.1:0-2281 GCA_965371255.1 uncultured bacterium | reverse complement strand
CACGCCGCGCCGCTCGATCGCTTTTCTTCCCGCCGGTTCGTTGAACAGCCGCAGCAGGCGGAGCGTGGCTTCGTCGTCGATCGCCGTCACCACGTCCGTGTTGCGGACGTTGTGAATCCACGGCACATGCTTGTCGCCGATGCCCTCGATGCGGTGGTGTCCGAAACCGGCCATCAGAAGGGTAGGGCACTGCAGGGCTTCCGCCGCCGTGATCCGGCACTCCGGGAAGCGCGTCTTCAGGTAGTCTCCCGCGGCCAGCGTACCGGCCGATCCCGTAGCGCCGACCCAGGCAGCAAACCGGTCACTCGGCCGTCCAATCGACTCGAACACGGACTCGGCCGCAGGCCCGGTTACCCAGTGATGCCACAGGTAATTACCGAACTCTTCGAACTGGTTGAAGATGATGGCGTCCGGATCGGAGTGACGCAGCTCGTGGCAGGCGTCGAAGATTTCCTTGACGTTGCTCTCGCCGCCCGGCGTCCGGATGATCTCGGCCCCGATGCTCTCCAGCCACTCGAACCGCTCGCGGCTCATCTCCTCGGGCAGGATCGCGACGGCTTGGCAGCCGAGCAGCGCGCTGTCGAAAGCGCCGCCCCGGCAATAATTGCCCGTCGAAGGCCACACGGCCCGGTGCCGCGTCGGGTCGAATTCGCCGCCCACGAGCCGGGGCACGAGACAGCCGAACGCGGCGCCGACCTTGTGAGTTCCCGTCGGAAAGTGCTTGCCGACGAGGCCGATGATCCGGGCATCGACGCCGGTCAGCTCGGGCGGAAGCTCGACGAAATTGACGGCACCGTAGCCGCCGGATTCCGGGTCGTTGTGCCACGTGATGCGGAACAGGTTGAGCGGGTCAGGCGCCTGCATGTCGACGTTCGGGAGAGACTCGACGACTCCCGGATCGACGGTGCCCGGATCGCGCATCTGCTCAAACGTGGGGATGACGATGCTGCGCTCGCGGCACCGCTCGATCGCCCGTTGTCGATTCTGCTGAGCGGTGTCGGTCACGCCCTGTCTCCGAGGTAAGGGGTGCCCCACTTGAGGGCATGGAATCTCTCCCACAGGCCTGGCGCCGCAGAGCGTGCGGCAGCCGCGATGTCCCGCGGGTTCATCGTCGTATGCTCGAAGTCCTGCAGCAGGATACGGCCGCGCGCAATGGTGTGCCGGACGGGGGATTCGCTGATTCCGTACATCACGTGGCCGAACGTGTTCTCCGCCGCGATCGGCGTGGGTGGGGCGGAGTCGATCACGATGACATCGGCAAGCGCCCCGGGGATAAGCTCGCCCAGCAACGGCTCGTCAAGAAACTGCCGGGCGGTATTCACGTTCGCCTGGAGAAGTTGCGGGATGTGCTCGAAGCCGGTCGTCGGGTCGGCGCTCCCGCCGCGCTGCTTGAGAAAGGCGAACCGCAGCGCCCTGAGCACGGCCGACGACATGCCGTCGGTGCCGAGGCCGATCCGGCATCCCAGGCCGGCTGTGTGCGGGACGTCGAGACGGCCCACGGCGTTGTTGGCGTTGGACTCCGGATTATGGATGATCGTCGCCCCGGCGGCCGCGATCGCCTCGTACTCGCCCGTCTGGAGGTGAATGCCGTGCGCCAGCAACGCCCGCTCGTCCAGCAGCCCGAATTCCCGCAGCCGCTCGATCGGCCGGTGGCCGAATGCCGACAGCGACGCGTCGACGTCGACCTGATCCTCCGCCACATGAATATGGCACCCGGCGCCGGGCGGTCGTTCCCGGGCGACGGCCGCCAGCGTCTCGTCCCGCAGCGTGAAGCTGGCGTGGAGTCCGAATACGCCGCGGATCCGCGCATGGCCAGATCGTTCGCGCAGGAACCGTAGATTTTCATCGATGCCGGCCCGGGCGCCGTTCGGTCCGTTCCGGTCCGTGACCTCGTAGCACAGCACGGCTGAGATCCCGGCCTCTTCCACGGCTACCGCAATCAGATCGAGGCTGCCGTCGATGCACGAGGGCGACGCATGGTGATCGAATACGGTGGTGCATCCCCAGCGCACGCATTCCGCCGTGCTCAGACGCGCCGAGAGCGAGACGGTCTCCGCGTCGAGCGCCCGATCCAGTCGCCACCACAGCCGGTCCAGGATCTGGCTGAAGTCCTCCATCCGGGTGCCCGGATCCAGTCCGCGTGCCAGGGCCGAATAGAAGTGGTGGTGCAGGTTCACGAGGCCCGGGAGGATCGTGCCTTGACGGGCGTCGAGGAACCGGGCGTCCGGCAGGTCGGCTCGCAGATCGGCTTCCGGGCCAACGGCGACGATCCGGTCTCCCT
>CBDUXS010000224.1:0-2298 GCA_965371255.1 uncultured bacterium | reverse complement strand
GGCCGGGTAGCGAAGCGCCCATCCAGGGCGTTCGTCCGCGCCACTGGTTGCCGTACGACGGGAGCATGCCTCACGAGGCGCGCCTCGACTGGGTTCTCGACCGTCTCGCGGCCCCGGGCGCTGAACGTGTCCGGTTCGCTACTCTCTACTTCGAGGACGTGGATACGGCGGGTCACAGGTTTGGACCCGGATCGAAAGAAGTGGCAGCAACGACCGCCCGAATCGACTCCATGATCGGGTTGTTGCTCGAGTCTCTCGGTGCGCGCGGCCTGGAGGAAGTATACGTCATCGTCGTCTCGGACCACGGGATGAGCAAACTCTCCCAGGATCGCGTCATTTTTCTCGACGACTACCTCGATCCGGATTCGGTTCGAGTCGTGGACTGGAGTCCCGTGCTGGCGCTCTGGCCCGACTCGGCACATGAATCCGCCGTGTACGAAGCGCTGAGGGGCGCCCACCCGAATCTGCAGGTCTTCCGGCATGCGGAGATTCCGTCGGAATACGGTTTCGGGTCCCATCCTCGGGTCGCGCCGGTCATCGGGATCGCGGATCCGGGCTGGTCAATTACTACGCACGATACGTTCGATCGCCGGCCGGAGCGCTTTGACGGTGGAAGTCACGGGTACGACCAGCGTTCAGACGACATGCGCGCCCTGTTCATCGCGGCTGGTCCGGCGTTCAAGAGCGGCATGGTGACGCCACCGTTTCCGAACGTGGACGTGTATGAGGTGATCATGGCGATTCTCGGCCTTGCTCCCGAACCAGGCGACGGCAACTTGAACCGAGTTCGCGTGATGCTGAATTAGCGACAGGACGAAAAAAACCGGGGGAGGCTCGAAAACCTCCCCCGGTTTCACTTCCTCAGACCGCCGAGCGGACTCAGCTGATCTTTACGACGTTCTTCGCCTTCGGACCCCGGCCCTCTTCGGCCAGATCAAATTCGACCGTGTCGCCTTCTTCCAGCGTACGGAAGCCCTCGGACTGAATTTCCGAGAAATGGACGAACGCATCCCGTGCTCCGTCATCGAACGAGACGAAGCCGAATCCCTTGTCATTGTTGAACCACTTGATGGTTCCCGTCGTGCGCGACATCGAGTACATCTCCTGCTTAGATCCTTTGTCCGGCGTGCGTCCCCAAATTCTCTCAGAAACGACGCCACTTCCGTAGGCCGGCCTTTCGGTCGGCGATCCCCGCCTGTCCGGTGTCCTCCTGGACTCGACAAGAAAAATGCCCCCGCTAGAAAACGACGGAGGCTTCAATCCTCGTCATCCGTATCATCGGCGTATCACAGCGCAAAAGATAACCCCGGAACTCACGCTGTCAACAAGATCCACGAGCCGGCGAGACCGGGTAAAACGAATCCGGGCCGCGGAGCAATCTCCACGACCCGGCTTCCAGCTCTCTGACCAGGAAGGCCTGACGACTCGGGGCTCACGAGACGGCCTGTTTCTGCCGGCACCCGAACCGTCTGACTATGGAACGATTTGTATGCCTGCTTTGTGACACTCCGGCCGAATCCCGGGCATCGCTTGTCGCCGGAAGCAGTCGGGGCCAACTTGGAGGTGCAATTAACGCTGCGACGCGAGGAGGTTGGGCGAATGACGGTATATGAATCTCTGGGCATCGGCAGTGCCATATTCCTCGTCGCGTTCGGGATCGCAATCTTCGCGCTGAACCGTCTCGGACGCGACCTCGTGCGCACCCTGGAGCGACAGCAGCCCGATCTGTATGACGAGCTCGACCGGCCTCTTCCCACGGTGCTACCCTCTGCCAGACGGGCAAAATTCGACGAATTCATCATGCAGCGGCGGTACGAACTGATCCTGGACAGTGATCTGGCGAAACGGTTCGCCCATTTGCGCAAGCTGGAATTTAGACTGGTAATCCTGGCTATCGTCGCCCTCATATCTCTGGCGAGCGCACTGATACGCCTGTAGCGGGCGCCTTGCCTGTTAGCTGCCAGCGAGCGGGAATTCGAAACTGCGGGGCATCAGGAAGGTGTTGTCATGCATCCGGGGGTGCCCTGTACCGTTTTGGTTCCCGAACCCGTCACATTTGACAAGGGATCTGTAGTATAGCCCTACGGCTCTGCGAAACGCTTCGTTGCTGATCGGACCGTCATACTCGTGCGGAAGGGTGACCTCAAGCGGGTCAGTCTCCAGGTTACCGTCCACTGCCTGTTTGATGTCTGCGTGGAGACCCGTGTATTGCAGACCTTCGCACTCGATGCTGAAGAACACCCTCGACACCATGTACTCTTCGTCGCTCCCATAGTCCGGGGAGTCCTGGACGCAACT
>CBDUXS010000223.1:0-2309 GCA_965371255.1 uncultured bacterium | reverse complement strand
CCGTCGAACGTACCGAGCGTTCGACGGAGTTTCGGTTGGCCGGAGGTAGGCATGTCTGATTGGAATCGGTTCATCGGATTCTGTCGGTTCTACCTGCCGTACTTACAGCTCACGCCATACCTGAAGCAAGTGCATCGGCGAGTGGATCTCCCGGTCACCCGCCAGGAAGAGTAGTCGCCGGAGGATGCAACCGTTTCGTTGACACCCGCGACGCTCCGGATAGCTTGGCTTTCGTGCCCACTCCCACCGCCGTCCGTTTTCGTGCTACCGTCGAATACGATGGCGCGAGATTCTCGGGATACCAGATCCAGCCTTCAGTTCGCACAGTTCAGGGCGCGATCGAGTCCCGGCTGGCGCGACTGTTCGACCGTGCCGCGCGGATCCACGCCGCAGGCCGCACGGATACCGGCGTCCATGCCATGGGCCAGGAGATTGCCTTTGATGCACCACCGGGCTGGAATGCACCGGACCTCGCGCGAGCCCTGAATTCCCTGCTTCCCGACGACATTGCGGTCCGGGATCTTCGGAAATCCGCACCGGAATTTCATCCCCGATTCGACGCCACAGGAAGACGCTACGAGTACTACATCGGACCACCGGCGACGGGACCTCTTCGGGCTGCGCGCGTCTGGGCTCCCGACGAATCTCCTGATCTCGAGCGACTCGAGGAAGCCTCGGCCCTGTTGATCGGCCGAGGATCGTTCGCGGAGCTCTCGAAGGCAGGTCAGCCGGAGCTGGGAACGGAATGCACGATCGAACTGGCGGAGTGGACGCGCACCGGGCACGGCGACCTTAGATTCATGATCGTGGCGGATCGATTCCTCCATCGTATGGTACGCTACGTCGTCGGCGCGCTCGTCGCCGTCGGTGTCGGGAGCCGGGACATCGACGAGTGGACCGGCCTGCTGCGCGAACAGGGGTCGCGGCCGCCAGAACCCGCCCCGGCCAAGGCGCTCTACCTGACGGGCGTTCGTTATCCGGAGGGCTGGAATCGCGACGCGGGCGTCCCGGGCCTGTGGCCGGCGCCACAAGGCGGTAAGGCGGACAGCTGCATGAACGACGCAACCACGGAGACAGTGTGAAGACCTGGGGTCGAATAGTCCTGTCCGTCGCATTCCCACTCGGTATCGCGGCGGGTGTCGCCCTCGCGTTCGGCTCGGTAGGCAACGACGCGCCAACTCCGACCACCCAGACAGTTGCGACACGCGCGGTTGCGCAGGATGTCCAGGATGTCGCCGTATCGAGTCCACGCCGAACCCCCATCGTGGCCGCGGCCGAGCGCGTGGCCCCGTCCGTCGTAAGCATTACCGTTCTACGGACAGTTCGCCGGTCCGCCAGACGCAGCTTCATGGAGGAGTTCTTTCGATCAGTACCGCGGCAGCAGCAACGCCGTGTAAAGGGACTGGGATCAGGATTCGCGATCGACGACGGTGGATTCGTGCTCACCAATGAGCACGTGGTCAGCGGGGCCGATTCGATCGTTGTTACCGACGGCCAGGGCCGACGTCTGCGTGCGGAACTCGTGGGTGCCGACGCGCTCACGGATATCGCGGTCCTCAAGGTTGAGGCCGGGCGCATTCCGCCGGCGCCGTTGGGTACCAGCACTGATCTGATGGTGGGGGAGCCGGCGATCGCGATCGGCAATCCGCTCGGTTACTTCCTGGCGAATGCCGAGGCCACCGTGACGGCGGGAGTCATATCGGGAGTATCGCGCGACATCCGGGGCGACGACAACGACGGCAGTCTGTTTGCCGACATGATCCAGACGGACGCCGCGATCAATCCGGGGAATTCCGGCGGCCCGCTGGTCAACGCCGAAGGCCGAGTGATTGGCGTGAATTCGTCCATACTGTCGCGGTCCGGGGGCTCGGAAGGTCTCGGGTTTGCGATCCCGATCGACCGGGCCCTGCGGATCGCCGGTGAATTGAGGGACTTCGGGCGCATTCGCCGTCCCTGGATTGGTGTGGACCCGGACATCGTTGCTTCCGACACCTCGCTGTTCTCGAGCACGCGGATCGGGCGTGTCGCGCCCGGTTCACCGGCTGAGGCGGCGGGACTGCAGGCCGGTGACGTCCTGGTGGAGGTCAACGGTCGTCCGATCGACAGTCCGCTCGATCTCGATGTCGGGTTACTGGACGCAGGCGTTGGCTCACAGGTAAGAATCCGATACTCGCGAGCTGGTCGCGAAGCCGAGGCGATCCTCCCCGTGGTGGAGTTGCCGTCCGAGCAGGCTCCGCGGATCGAGGTCCTCACGGGGCTGGAGCTGGTGACCGTGAACCCGCAAATCGCCATCGAGCGGCGGTTGCCGG
>CBDUXS010000222.1:0-2338 GCA_965371255.1 uncultured bacterium | reverse complement strand
TCGGGCCGGGTGAACTCGGCCGGCGGCCGCTCGCCCCGGGTCAGCATCTCCCGAACCTTGGTGCCCGACAGGAATACGCGGTCTTCCGGGCCGGATGGCGAGGTCTTATCCGAGGACATCTGTCCCGTGAGCTTGCAGTAGAACGCATGCTCGAACTTCAGCGGAATAATGCCGAGCGCCGCTCCGTCGATCGACTCGAAGATTTCCTGTGCGTCGTACGTGCCGTAGTACGTGCCGACGCCCGCATGATCCCGGCCGACGATGAAGTGGGTGCAGCCGTAATTGCGCCGCATGATCGAATGATGGATCGCCTCGCGCGGCCCCGCATAGCGCATCGCGGCCGGAAGCACTGACAACATGACTCTGTCCTTCACGTAATACTTGTCGAGCAGCACCTCGTAGCACTCCATCCGGACATCGGCCGGGATGTCATCGGACTTCGTCTCGCCGACGAGCGGATGGATGAGCAGCCCGTCCACCATCTCGAGCGCACACTTCTGCAGGTATTCGTGCGCGCGGTGAATCGGGTTGCGGGTTTGGAACGCGACGATCGTCTTCCAGCCGTGCTCGGCGAACGCGGCCCGGGTCTGAGCCGGCGTCAGGTTGGACTCCGGGAAGCCGCTGATGTCCGCCCCGTAGCAGTACTCGATCGGGCCGGCGAGGCAGATCGGGCCGGTGCGGTGGATCGCGGCGACGCCGGGATGCTCGGTCTCGGTCGTGCCGTACACGCCCGCGGATTCCGCCTCCAGGTCCCGGCTGAACCGGCCCGTCACCTTGAGCACGGCCGCCAGGTCTCCGTCGGGTGCGATCAGCGCCGCGCGCCCGCCGTCTTCTACCCATGCCGCTTCATCGGCGGAGCAGGGAAGCACGATCGGCACGCCCCACGGCAGATGTGAGGGCAACTGCGTGTTCTCGATTACCGATCGGTACGCGGCCTCGTCCATGAACCCGTCCAGCGGCGACAGGGCGCCGACCGCGAGCAGGTAGAGGTCGCTCAGCGCGGCCTCGCCGAGTTGGATCGTGGGAAGGCCGGCGACTTCCGTCCGGAGTTCGGCGGCGCGTGCTTCGTTCGCCGTCCGGTCAATAAGGGTTCCGCCATATGCGGGAAGACTCATATCAGTTCAATCCTCAGGTTGATTTCGTCGAAACGGGTTCAGTCGGAAGATGATTTCAGGTACCCACCGGTTCGGAGGTACTCCAGCATGAAGTCCACCGTTTGCTCGACGGACATGTCTGCCGTGTTCACGGTGACTTCGGCCTGCTCGGGCGCCTCGTACGGCGCGCTGATCCCGGTGAAGTTAGGGATCTCGCCTGAGCGCGCCTTCTTGTACAGTCCCTTCGGATCGCGCTCCTCGCAGACGTCCAGCGGGCACTCCACGAATACCTCGATGAAGTCGCCGGGCCGGTCGGCGATGTTTCGCACGGCGTCCCGGTCCTCGCGATAAGGCGAGATGAACGCGGTCAGCACGAGCGCGCCGGCATCCACGAACAGCTTCGCCACTTCGCCGATGCGCCGAATGTTTTCGGTGCGATCTTCCGGCGAGAATCCGAGGTCGCCGTTGAGGCCGTGACGGACATTGTCGCCGTCGAGCACGTAACTGAACCGGCCCTGCTCGTACAGCCGCCGGTCGAGTTCATTGGCGATCGTGCTCTTGCCGGAGCCCGACAGGCCCGTGAACCAGATCGTCGCGCCCTTGTGTCCGCGTCTTGCCTCGCGGTCTTCCCGTCCGACATGTGTTTCGTGCCAGACTACGTTGCTGGACTTACCCATATATATCCGTCCTGGGAGTTTGTTACGCTGATTGTTTGGGATCGAAGCCCAACTTACCCGAAGTAATCTCCCGCACCAGTGGGAGCGCTTCGGTCCACACGTCGGCTCGGGCCGCGAAGATCCCGAGCGGCTGCCTCGAGTCCTGCTTGCCGTACCCCAGCTCCGCACCGTTGCAGTCCGACACGAGCCCGCCGGCCCCGCGAAGAACCGCTTCGGGCGCGCAGGTGTCCCATTCGTTCAGAAACGGCACGGGGTGGACGTAGATCTCCGCCTCCCCCTCCGCGACGATCGCGCACTTCACCCCTACCGAACCCGACTGGATACTGGACGCGCCGAGCCGGTCGGCCACGGCGCTGATCAGCGGATCCGGATGCGATCGGGAGCGGACGATTCGGATTTCCTCGGGCCGCAGCGCGGACAGTCGCAGCGGCCGGAACGGTCCGACCGAGGCGTGTCCGGGATTACTTTCAGCGGCGCCACCCGCCGCGCCTTCCCACGAGACATCGGCCACCCAGGCGCCGGCGGGCCGGGCGCCGGGGCCCAGGGTCCCGACGACCCCGACGTACA
>CBDUXS010000221.1:0-2339 GCA_965371255.1 uncultured bacterium | reverse complement strand
TGCCCGAGGTTCGTTCCGGCAGGTGCTCGCTGGCCGGACTTCGCCTGCTGGTGATCGACCGCGTTGCGACCATGCATGACCTGGGTGAATGGGAGAGTGTCGAGCCGATTCTGGATACGCTGCCCGGGGACTGCAGGAAGATTGCGATCTCGGATCGGCTGAATCCGGAATTCACGGAGCTTCTCGACCGGCAGCTGCCGCGTGCCCGGAGGTGGCCCGAAGAATTGCTTCCCGTCACCATCGATCCGAACGCGAAGCAAGCTCCACCGGAGTCCGGGCCGGCCGTTCTCTGCGGGCTCGCGCACCGAGCCGGTTTCGAAGATGCTCTGGAACGATGTGTCCGGGACGCGGACCGCCTGGGATGCTCGAGCCTCGACATTCGATGTTCCGGCAATCGGGAAGCAGCCGGTTTCGGCGCTGATCTGAGTATCGGTGGACGACAGACCGAACTGGACGGGGCCACGGTGCGCGTGGAATTGCCCGGAGAGGGAGCCGTTGCCGTCGTCCAGGCCGGCCTGCCTTTCCGACTGGACGAGTTCGCATCGGCGTTCGAGGGAAGCGGTCCGCGCTATGCCGTGGTCGAACCACGCCACGGGCCGCAACTTGACCTCCTGTTGAGACGATCCGGCCGACGAATGGAGGTCCTTCCCGGGGCAGCCCCGCAACTGGAATTGGATCCGATTCAGCGGTATCGCATGCACCTGCGAGAGGAGGCAACCCACGGCGACCTCCTGTCTGAGCTTCTCGTACTGGAGCCGTTGTTCGAGGAAATCGGCGCCGTGCGTCTCGCCGGCGTTCTTTCGCGCATGCTTCGCCGTCGATCCGATCTCCCGGGATCCCCGAGACCCTGGGCGGACGTGGAGGAGGCCCTGACGG
This sequence comes from uncultured bacterium, assembly GCA_965371255.1. Classification (GTDB taxonomy): domain Bacteria; phylum Gemmatimonadota; class Gemmatimonadetes; order Palauibacterales; family Palauibacteraceae; genus JARFPW01. The sequence goes on along the minus strand of CBDUXS010000221.1, from coordinate 1,463 downwards.
GAGACGGTGGCGGGTCCGGAGGCGACCGTGACCAGGTGCCACGCGGTGCGCGTCCCGCCTGGACCCGGTTGTATTTCGGCGTCGGGCGACGCGATGAGGCAAAGCCGGGCGACCTGGTCGGGGCGATTACCGGGGAAGCCGGAATCGCTGGCGGGCAGATTGGCAAGATCGAGATCATGGGAAATTTCTCGATCGTCGACGTTGACTCCCAGGTCGCCGATGAGGTGATCGCACGTCTGGATGGTGCGACGATTCGCGGGCGCAGCGTCCCCGTACGACAGGACAGACATACGTGAAGCCGGCCGACGGACCCTGGCGGACGTTTGTTTATCGCTTCACGGGGGTCATCCTCGCACTGATCGTGCTTGTGACTGCGGGGACGCTGGCCTTCTGGCTGATCGAAGGCTGGTCGCCGGCTGATTCCGCCTGGATGACGATCATCACGATCACCGCGGTTGGTTACGAGGAGGTCCGGCCGCTGACCGATGTGGGGCGCACTCTCGCCGCCGTGCTGCTGGCCGGCGGCATCACTTTGATGGGCGTCTGGTTTGCGCTCCTCACGTCAGCCCTGATCGAAATGGATCTGGGGCAGGCATTCAGAATCCGACGTCATATGAAAAAAATCGACATGTTGCAGGGTCACGTAATCGTGTGTGGGGGAGGCCGAACCGGGCTGCAGATAGCCACCGAGCTGAAGGCAGCGGGCGTCCCGTATCTGATCATTGACCGGGACGCCGAACGCGCGGAACAGCTGCGGCATCTGGATGATCAGGTGCTCGTACTCGTAGCGGATTCGACCAGGGACGAGACGCTCGTCGAGGGCCGGATCGGTGTGGCCCGTGGTCTCGTAGCCTGCCTGAGCCAGGATACTGACAACCTGTTCGTTTGCCTCAGCGCCCGGGACCTGCAGCCGAATCTGACCATCGTGGCGCGGGCGTACGACGAGCAAACGACGCAGAAACTTTATGTCGCCGGGGCCGACCACGTCGTGAGTCCCAACATTACCGGCGGGATTCGGATGGCGGCCGTCTTGCTGCGTCCCCAGGTAGTCAGCTTTCTGGATGTCGTTGCCCAGGGCGACGGCCTCGCCCTCCGCCTGGAGGAAATCCGCATCCCGTCCGAATCCCCGCTGGCCGGCCATACGCTGTCCGAGGCTCGTATTCCCCAGACGACGGGACTCATCGTGATCGCGATCAAGCATTCCGGGGACGACGACCGCAGGCCGAGTTGGCGGTACAATCCCGGGCCTGCTGAAGTGCTCGGGACGGGGGATACACTGATCGTAATGGGGCAGACGGAGCAACTCGACCAGCTGGCGACCCTGGTGGGAGCCTGAAGCCTAGTCGCCGCTCTCCTCCGCCATTCGTCGCTTCAATTCCGCCAATTGGAGATCCACCAGATCTGCGGGATCGACGGGACGATGCGACGGTCCCCGTCCGATTCCACCGTACTCGAGTTCGTCT
>CBDUXS010000220.1:0-2366 GCA_965371255.1 uncultured bacterium | reverse complement strand
AACTGACCCGGGCCGCGCGCTCGATATCCTCGTCCGAGCCCATGTAGTCCACGAGCGAGACGAATCCGTGATCGAGCACCGAGAAATACCCGCCGAGAATCTCCTCGGCCGCCGGACTCGTCGGACGTTTGGTCTCCGCCATTGGACCCTCAGTCCTTCGACAGGCTTCTAGACATCGAGGTTACGCACGAAGCGCGCGTTCTTCTCGATGAACGTCCGGCGCGCCTGCACATCGTCTCCCATCAGACGCTCGAACAGCAGCGACGCCTGCGTCGCCTCGTCGATCGTCACCTGGAGCAGCGTTCGATTCTCGGGGTTCATCGTCGTCTCCCAGAGCTGCTCGGGATTCATCTCACCGAGACCCTTGTAGCGCTGGATGTTGATGGACGTGCTCCCTTTCGCGTTCGTCAGCCGCTCGACGACCTCGTCCCGCTCGTCATCATTGTAGCAGTAGAACTCCTTTTTCCCCTTCGACACGCGGTACAGCGGCGGCTGTGCGATATACACGAAGCCCGCCTCGATGAGCGGCTTCATCTGGCGGAAGAAAAAGGTCAGCAGCAGCGTGCGGATATGCGCTCCATCCACGTCGGCGTCCGTGTTGTGGCAACACAGTCCGCCAATACCGGCAATGAAATTCTCGTCAGTCTCGACCGAGAAGTCGTACACGCTCCCATTGGACGCCTCTACTTCGCGAACGGAGCGCACCGGAAGCGCCATGAGATCTCCATCCAGGGGCTCAAACACGCGATTCACGTGCGGCCAGTCAGATGCGAGACGCGCCTCAACACGATCCGCCCAGGGGTGGCCGGCCCACACGGGACGGAGCAGTTCGAGGTCCTCACGCGAAGTCACCGTTACTCGCCACGAAGTGCGGCGGGTGATGCACGCGCTTCCGCGAATCTCACGTTCCACACCGTCCGGCTCGACGCAACTGATCGTCGCCACGACGCCGAAGGACGAAAGCACGTACGAGAGGCCGCTGGCCAGATCCCGGGACGACGTGCACCACGAAAGACGGCCGTCAGCGATCGTCCCGTCGCCGGCGAGGTAGCCCGACAGGAACTTCGACCGAAGATCCTTCGGCGCCGAAAACACGATATCCGGAATACGCTTGGTGCCAGCGTTGGCATCGGCGAAACCGAATTCCTCGTGCCACATGAGTGTGGCGACCCGGTTCAGTAAGCGAAGCTCGGAAACCCGGTCTTCAGAACTGTAGAGACGTGGCGCGAATCCGAATACAGTCTGGAATGCATGAGACAGTTCCTCAATTCGGTGCTCGCTTTTCTCGCCCACGGCGATCCGAATTCCGCCTCGTTTCGAGCCGCTTCCGTCCGCCAGGTAGTAACCCAGCAGGAACATCAGCTCGGGACCCACGGGAATCTGGCGTTGAATGCAGGATCCGGGATGCTTCGCCGGCGTGATTTCGAAGTCGTCCCTACCGCAGAACCAGTCCACGTCCGCCAGGCTCAACTCAGATAGACGTACGTACGTCCTGACGCGGTTCGCTGGCGCTCCGGTGTACTGCTCATCCCACGTGCGCCCAAGACGACTGGGCCCCACGTGAACATCCGCCATCACGCGACCCGTATCCGCGCCAATGGCTTCCAAGTAGCTCAGCCAGTGGGGCAGCGTCGGGCGGGTGGCGCCTTTTTCCCAGCCATAGTACGTGATTGGCTGGCAGATGCCGATCTCGTCGCAGAGATCCCGATTCGTAAGTTCACAATCTCGCCGCAGCGCCGCCGTCTCCTGACCGACACTCGCGGGTACTGACACACGGGGATCCACCATTTGCGATCGATCTGCGTACTCCGCCATCACGCGACTCTGGTACCAGTGTTCAACCGCGGTTCCCCGAAGCCAGACTTCGTCGGCGCTCGGGCTGCCGTGGAGTGCACGGACAACGTCGATCGTCTCCGGCGCCGTCTCGGGCAGGGGCAGCGTTCGGGGTGCCACCAACTGGTCATCCACCGTCACCTCGTCGCCCCGTTTCAGGCGAACTTCACCGTGTTCGTGCACGAATACGCTGTGACTCGCGGTGACCCGCACCCGGCGTCCGTATGCCGTCTCGATCTCGAGCAACGGCTCGTCGACAGGGTGGCGAATGACGCTGACGATCGGCCGGAAACGGACGTCCTGTGTCTCGACGTCGAAGCACAACACCTCTCCGAGCGGCGCGTTTGACACCTTCAGATACTCGTCACCTTCCAGACCATGCTGCTCGAGCCGGGCATCGATGTAGTCACCGACACGGGTGAGGCGTACGCCGCCCTCGTCTCGGATGAGTACGTGGTCCTGTCCGTCGACGCTCATAATGATCGTCTTGTGATACCGTGCCTGCTCGAGGTCGAAATCGTCGCCGATGTTCG
>CBDUXS010000219.1:0-2392 GCA_965371255.1 uncultured bacterium | reverse complement strand
CGGTCCGCCCTGCGGAAACTCTCGTTCGATCTGGATCCAGTTGTTTACGACTCGCCTGTGCTCCGAGTCGGAGGATCCGAAGCTCCCGATCTTCAATTTGCCACGCAACTCCTGTCTGACGCGCTACTGCGGCGCAAACGAGTGACGTTTTCTTATCACTCTCCGGCACGGGAGCAGCCAACTGATCGGGATGTCGCCGCGTACGGCCTGATGTTCGAGAGGGGGGCCTGGTATCTCGTCGGGCATGATGTGCTGCGCGACGATATTCGCGTCTTCCGCGTCGATCGTATGGAGAATCCCGTCGTGAATCGGAAGCGTCCAGGGACTGCCGACTACGAGATTCCGACCGAGTTTTCGCTGGCGGCCTATCGGGATCGCCGGGCATGGCAGTTCGGGGATGGTGACGAGTGCACCCGCGTGCGGGTACGGTTCGAACACCCACTCTGTTTATGGGTGGATCGTAACGGGTTCGGCATCCTTGACGAGACTGAGGCAGCGAACGGCGCCGTGCGCAGCTTCGAGGTCTACGGAGCCGATCCATTCATCGACTGGGTGCTCGGACTCGGCGGTGGGGCCGAGATTCTTGGTCCTCCCGAGTTTGTGTCGCGCCTGCGTGCCAGATCCGGAGCCGTCCGTTCGGCGCATGAAGGCGAGTACGTGCATGGCTGATACGCGCGGAACCGCCATCACTCAATTGACCAGACTGCTCTACCTGTTGCCGGCGGCGTCGGGTGAGGACGGTCTATCACTGGCAGAAGCAGCCCGACGGCTCGACGTGGATGTGGAAACCGTGCTCTCGGACCTCGGCGACGTCTCGGCCCGGGAGTTCTACCACCCGGCAGGTGGCGCAGAGGATCTTCGCGTCGAAGTCGAGGCCGACCGAATTCGCGTGCGATCGGGGGGAAAATTCACCAGGCCCCGCCGACTTTCACCACGGGAGGCGCTGGCCGCGCATCTGGCTTTGCGCCGATATGCAGCGAGCCTCGATGGTGACGCGCACGACCACGTACTGTCGGTCGCCGACCGGATCGCGTCAGGTCTGGCCGTGATGCCCGTGGACGATCTGGCGGGAAGAATCTCGGTCGAGGAGACCGGCGATTCGGCCGGTCCCATGCTGGCCCCGCTTCGACGGGCAATGGCGGCTGGTGTGCAGTGCGATCTCGTATATGCTCCGGCCGATGGAACCGCACCCACAGACCGCGCGCTGGATCCGTACGTGATCGCAGTTGCCGATGGGCACTGGTACGTGATCGGGGCCTGCGGGAAGCGGCAGGACGTCCGCGTATTTCGGATCGACCGGATCGTGGACCTGCGGCTCACGGACCGGCCGTTCTCCGTGCCGAGTGACTTCCGGCCTGAGGATTATGTGAGCGACGGACGAGTGTTCCGATCCAACCAGACTACTGAGGTATGGATCAACTACCGGGGAAGCGCGGCTTCCAGAATGGCCGAACGGTCGCGGGGGGACGTGCACTCCGACGGTTCCGTATCCCTATGCCATGAAGTAGCCGGGCCCGACTGGGTCGTACGCCACGTCCTGGGCTTCGGCGGTGAGGCGGTTGTCGAAATGCCCGCCGAAATGCGCACGCAGGTTGCGGCAGCTGCTGACCGGATCAGTCGAGTGCATCGTTCAGCCGAATAACACCGAACGCTGCCGCCCTGGCCGCGGCTGACCCGAGCCGCATGGTCTGTCGGTGTCAGACCGGTCTCCTATACTGTGCGTCATGCCGCTCCGCATAGTTCGAGCCAGCACAAGTGCCGCGCTCTTGGACGCCTGTCTCGAGCAGTTCTTCGGTTTGCTGGGCGACCACGCGGGTCCGGCGCCCCATTCCGTCCGGCTCTGGGTGGCTCACCGCGTACAGCGTGACGCGACCCTGGCCGCGGCGGCCGCGGTCGGCCTCCCCGGCTGGTTTGATCCTCCGGTCCATTTCCTGTCTGAGCTTCGCCATCTATTCGGGATACGGGCCCGACCGGTCGGACTCGTCACCGCCCGGTTACTCGTCGCACGCCTGGCCCGGGAACATGGCGCCAGGTTCAACATGCAAGGGCAGAGTGCCGAGACCGGTCCGGCTAGATCGCATCTGCTGGACTCCGTGTATGGAGATCTGCTCGCGGAAGGAGTCGACGAGCAGGACCTGCGGACGGCACTCGCGGTGCTCGGCGACGAGGAATTTACACGCAGACGTAATGACTGGGTCGTGGATACTTATGCGGGTTTGAGGGAAGCTCTTTCGGCGCAGGGCTTGTACGATGCCCGGCAGATCCACGCATTGGCCGCCGAACAGGTAGAATCGGGACGCCTCGGAGAGGCGGTCCGCGGTGCAGGGACGCTCCTCATATACGGCATCACGTCACTTCGGCAGAGACGTCGACTGTTTCGCGCCCTCACAGA
>CBDUXS010000218.1:0-2414 GCA_965371255.1 uncultured bacterium | reverse complement strand
GGGCCTACGGGAGCTACCGGGCCGCCCTTGCTGACCCGCAAATCGACGTTGCGCTGGTCGTCACGCCACCCGCCTCGCACCTGGATCTGGTGATCGAAGCGCTGGAGTCCGGCAAGCATGCGATCGTGGAGAAGCCCGCATTCCTCAGGTCGGCCGATTTCGACCAGGTGCGTGCCGTATCCGCCCGAACCGGACGCCGCGTGTTCGTCGCCGAGAACTACTACTACAAGCCGCTTCGCACACACCTCGAGCAGCTGTTTCGAGACAGGCTCGTCGGAGATCCGCTGTTTCTCCGCGTGGATGCGACGCGGCACCAGGAAGCCAGCGGCTGGCGATCCGACCCGGACCAGGCCGGAGGAGGGGCGCTGTTCGAGGGCGGCATCCACTGGGTGCACCTGATGGCCAACGTGGGTCTCAGGGTGCGGCGCGTTACGGGGTATCGGACCGGGCACGGGCGCGGCGCGGCCGAGAGTGTGCTCGTCGTGTTCGAGTACGAAGGCGGGCCGATCGGGACGCTGTCGTATTCGTGGAGCGTGCCGTCGCCGCTGCGCGGCCTCAGGTGTTCGCGGATCGTCGGCAGCCGGGGCACGGCGACATTCGAATCAAACGGTGTGTTCGTGTTCGTCAACGGGGACAGCAAGCGATTTCGGTGCCCGGGATTCCGCGACATCTCAGGGTATCGAAGCATGTTTCGCGACTTCTTTCACGCCATCCGAACCGGAGCCGAACCCGGAATGACACTCGACCTGGCAGAACGGGACGTCCGCCTCGTAGAGGAGGCGTATCGTTTCATGGCAGATGAGGATTTGCATGACTGACATTCTTCTCGCCGCGGCCACGGGGTTGTCGGCCGGGCTTCATAGCGCGACCTGGGGCATGTTCAAGGATGCTCCGCACGAGGGATTCACCTGGCGTACGTACGCGAGGAGTCCCGTGCTGGCGACGCTGATTTCCGTGGCACTCGTCTTGGGCGGGGCGATCGACCCGCGGAGCGCGGCCGGCATCGTAGTGCTGTTCGGCGTCACGTACGGTATCGAACGTGCCCTCATCGAAGTGTACAAGACCTTTTTCCGCGAGGAAGATCAGTCCAAGTACACGATTCCGATGCAGCTTTCCGTGCGGGGGCAGGTCGTCCAGAGCCGCCGGCTCCGGCTTACCGTGGGCGTGGTGTACTTCGCAGGGGAGTGGTTACTGCTGTTCGGCATGCTTCAGTTGCAACGCCTGGCGCCTGAACCCGGGCTTCTCGTGGCGGCGCTCGTGGGAAGCATCGGCGGCTGGGTTTCCGCGTTCGGAGGAGCGTGGAAGGACGCGCCGATCGAAGGCTTCAGCCTGCCGAAATTCTTTCGGAGCCCGATCATCGCTTTCACGTACGGGCTTCTGCTGGCCTTTTTCACCCGGAACTACGCGCTCCTGCTGATCGGGTCGATCGGGTATACGGTGGCGACGACGGAAACGTACAAGACGTTTTTCTACCCGAACAAGAACCGCGGAAAGTTCATGGGGAAGGAACCTCGACATCCTCGGATGCTTATACATAGGTGGCGATTCGTACCTCTGTACGTCGCCATCTGGTTGGCCGTGATCGTCACGGCCGTAACCGCGTTCAGTAACGGGGTCTACTCCGCGACGTAGGCACACCGTCCGCGGATTTCGTCCCGAGGAGCAGCGCATGCGACACATAAGGATCGCCGCCACAGGAATTCTGTTCGTCTTGTTCGGAGGAGCCTCTCCGAGCGCAGACCAGAGCGATTTTCTCGTGCTGGAGGACTTCGAATCGACACCGGTGGGTGAACTTCCGATCGGGTGGGAGTGGAAGAGTGGGGACGACGCCAAGCAGAAGCCGTACCGCGTTGTCGAGGTTGACGGGAACAAGTATCTCGAAGCCACGGACGAGGGAGAGTCGGTGATCCTCGGAAAGGAAATCGAATGGGATCTGGAGGAGTATCCCTACATTTCGTTTCGCCTCCGCGTGAACGAGATCCCCGAGGGCGGCGACGAGCGCTACGACGACACGGTAGACAGCGCTGCCGGAATCTACGTTACGTACAGGAAGAAGGCGTTCGGAAGAATCCCGGAGTCGGTCAAGTTCGTATGGAGCTCGACACTGCCGGTCGGGAGCGCCACGATACGCGCGGGCATCGGCCGCCCATGGCAGGTAGTCGTCGGATCCGGCGACGATGGGCTGGGCGAATGGCGCACGTACACGTTTGATCTTCGCGAATCGTACCGGAAAACTTTCCGCGGCAAGCCGCCGAAGCATCCGATCGGGATCGGGATCCTGTCGGACGCGAACTCCACGCACACGCAGGCATACGCCGACTACGACGATATCCGGGTGCTGCGCGAGGCCCCCGAAGACGTGACCGGCGGCGTAACCGAGCGGTTGCGCCCGAGACGGCGCCGATCCCACTGAC
>CBDUXS010000217.1:0-2421 GCA_965371255.1 uncultured bacterium | reverse complement strand
AGTCGGCGCGACTCGTCGTGCAGTCGCTTGATCCAGGCGACCTCGTCCCGGCATCTCGTGCAGTCCCGCAAGTGGCTGCGCAGCTGACCCCAGTCGGCGCTGTCCTCTCCACGTTCCACATAGCGCGACAGGCTGAAGAACCCCGGGTGACGCCAACGACTCCGAATCACACGCCTCCTCGTTTATCCGCTGAGCAACAATCGCAGCCGGGCACGCGCCCGATGCATCCGCTCCTGGCTTGTACGCTCGTTGATGCCGAGCATCTCCGCGATCTCCGCATGTCGAAAGCCCTCGATTTCGCGAAGCACGAACACGTAACGCAGTTTTTCCGGCAGCTGCTCGATCGCCTGCTCGAGCTCGAAGCGTTCCTCCGCGTCCTCAGATACGGCTGAAGCCAGGCACGCATGGTCAGCACCCGCCTCCGTCTGTGCCTGCCTCGACACGGTTCGATGTTTTATCAGCGAAGTCCGCACCGCCATCCGCCTGAGCCATGCTTCGAACAGGGCGGCAGACTCCAACCGCCCCACACTTTCCGGCAGGGCGATGAACACATCCTGCACAACGTCCTCGGCGTCGGCCCTGCTGCCCGTGAACCTCCACGCGACCCGGTAGACCAGGCCCGCAAACACCTCGTACACTGTGCCAAGAGCGCACGCATCTCCGGAACGCAGGGCGTTCAGCAGATCGTCGTCGATCGGCCTCGGTTCGGGCACGCGCGATCCTGGGGCATGGGTTCGCAACACGACCACCTGCTATATAGGTGCCGCTGCGGGGTCAAAACTCACATCCGGCCATTATGCGCGAACTACCGAATTCGCCGTATTGGCCTTTCGTACATCGACTTACAATGTTTTTTCCGACCGCCGCCCATCGCCAATGGCCGCGCCCGGGCCGCTGCTCCTGCCCGGTAACGAGCAACCGGGCAAGCTACTGAATGATATCTCTCAGCTCGGCCACAGCCAGCCCATGGCACCCGCCGTGACCAGCCCGTAGATCAGCGAGTCAAACACGGACTTGCCCGTTGCGGTCCAGTTCTTCTTCATCCAGATGGAATTCTGCAGCAGGGCCAGGCCATATCCCGCGAAGGCCACCGTGCCGGCGAATCGGAATACGCTGAGGTACTCGGCGCCAGGCGCGAGAGCGTTTCCTGCCACGTAGGCCGCAAAGACGGAGATCAGGATGCAGTAGAGGAACCACTGCGTCAGGCTGGCCTTCATGTTGAACGCGTTTTCCGGAAACACGGTCATGAACACGACCGGGCCCTGTTGGGCCTTAGCCTTGAACTCGTCCGACTCACGCTCTTTCCCATCACATGCATGCGGGATGACATAGTCGCCCGGCGGGAGGTTGAATTCGCGCAAGGCAGCCTGAACTCGATCCTCGTTCGGAACGGCCGCGAAGTCCGAGTTGTGGTACTTGAGCGCCACGTGGATGATCGAGCTGACGATGAACACCAGAACGGACGCGACGAGAATCGGAATCCACAATGCGGTAATGGAGACCATTGAATTCCTCCTTGAACGGTCCCTGCGGTTCGCGCAGGGTGCGCGAATCACGTCCAAGTGTAGCCCAAGTGCGGGGTTGAGTGCAAAATTCGGAGTATTCGGACTAGCTTGCGTACACTGCGCCAAGGGGGCGATCTTCCGCGCCACGCATTCTGTCAGGGGCTAAATTTGAAGTCGTATCAGCAGTTCTTCGCCGAACTCAAGCGGCGGAAGGTTTTCCAGGTCGCGGCCGTGTATGGGGCTGTAGGATTCGGTGTCCTCCAGCTTGCTGACATCCTCGTGCCTGTACTCGACCTGTCGGATGCCGTCATGCGTGGGATCGCGCTCGTCACCATCCTCGGCTTCCCGATCGCCGTTGTCCTCGCCTGGGCGCTCGAGGTAACGCCGGACGGAGTACGCCGCACGGAAGAAGCGAACGAAGGGGAAGTCGAGCAGATCATCGCGGATTCCCGGCGTTCGCGCTGGCCCATCGGTTTCGCCGCCGGGATCGGTACGGCGCTGCTGATGTGGGCCGGATGGTGGGCGCTGGGGCCTGGCGATAGCGGCGCAGGCTCGGCGGTCCGAACAGCCGACGTTCCTCTCAACGATCAGGTGCTCGCCGTGCTGCCGTTCACGGTGCAGGGAGGACCGGACGTCCAGTACCTGGGCAACGGCATCGTGGGGCTCCTGAGCACGAAGCTCGATGGAGCGGGAGACCTGCGCTCCGTAGGCAGCCAATCGATCATCCGCATCGTCGACCGCGAAGGTTACGTGCCTGGAGAGCCGGGAAGCGCGGTCAGGGTCGCCTCCGTGTTCGGCGCGGGCCTGTACGTCGTGGGAGAAATCGTGGAAGCAGCCGGCCGCATGCAAGTGTCTGCCGCGCTCTATCGGACAGGCAAGAGCATCCCGGTCGCCGAGGCCACGATCGACGGCGACG
>CBDUXS010000216.1:0-2426 GCA_965371255.1 uncultured bacterium | reverse complement strand
CGTGGCCGTTCTCCAGCTTCACCCGGAACATCGCATTGGGCAAAGCCTCGACGACCTCTCCGGCCATCTGGATCGGCTCTTCCTTCGCCAAGTTGTCCCTCCTTGCAGTCAGGTCCCAACCGTGACACCATCTGATCCATCGGACACCGAGACTCGCGGACGGCGCACCGTGAGAATCCTGGGACCCTCAGTAGTTACCGCCACCGTATGCTCAAAATGCGCGGACAGACGCCCATCGGTCGTCACAACCGTCCAACCATCTTCCAGCGTTCGCACTTCCCGCGATCCGAAATTTACCATAGGCTCAATCGCGATCACCAGCCCGGCCTCGAGCGTCGAGCCGGTCCCGGGCCGACCGTAGTTCGGTACCTGCGGATCCTCGTGGGGCGCGTGGCCCACTCCATGACCCACCAGTTCGCGAACGATGCCGAAGCCCTCGCGATCCACGACAGTCTGGATCGCCGCGCCCACGTCGCCTATCGTCGCACCAACGAGCGCGGCGTCGATTCCCGCGTGAAGCGCCCTGTCCGTCGTCTCCAGCAACCTCGCGGTTGCCGGGCTCGGTTCGCCAATCGAGACCGTCACAGCTGCGTCCGCGTACAGGCCGTCGAGCTGAACACCAACGTCGATGCTGAGCAAATCGCCGGCAGTCAGCGTCCGAGAATCCGACGGAATCCCGTGGACCACCTCATCGTTCACGCTCGTACACAGCGTGCCCGGAAAATCGTACAGACCCTTGAACGCCGGCGTCGCCCCATCATGCGACCGAATGAACGCCTCCGCCCGTCGGTCCAGCTCACCCGTGCTGATTCCCGGCTGCGCCAACTCAGCCACCTGGGCCAGCGTCCCTGACACGATGCTTCCGGCCCGGCCAATCGTCTCGATCTCCGCCGCTGTCTTGAGCCGGATCACGACGCCAGGCCTGTAAGAATCCGCTCCTGCACCTGCTCCACACCGCCGGTACCCGGAACGTCGAGCACACGCGTCTGCGACTCGCGGTACCAGCGGAGCACAGGCTCCGTCTGGTCGCGATATACCTCGAGCCGGCGGCGCACGGTTTCCGGCTCGTCGTCGAGCCGTGTCAGCAGCCGGCCGCCGCAGGCGGGACAAGCATCGCGGCCTGACTCATTCGACGCGATCGTCCCGCAATCCTCGCAAACCTGCCGGTTGGACAGCCGCCGCACGATCTCAGCATCATCTACGGCAAGGTTGACGACAGCGTCCAGGTCCTGATCCGCCTCACCGAGCAGACGCTTCAGGCTCCGGGCCTGCACGACCGTGCGCGGAAATCCGTCGAGCAGGTAGCCGTCGTTCGCATCGGCGGACGTCAGCACTGACCGCACGAGACCGAGAATCACATCGTCGGGTACGAGTTCGCCCGCATCCATGTAGTCCCGGGCCTCGCGTCCGACCTCGGAGCCGTCACGTCGCGTTGCACGCAGGATATCGCCCGTCGAGTACCGCGGGATTCTGAACCTGCTTGCCAGCAGATCTCCCTGCGTTCCCTTTCCCGCCCCGGGCGGGCCCATCAAAACGAGGCGCAAGACCTGGTCACATATACCGCTGACGGCCCCGGTACCTCACGCGACCCTTCTTCATGAATCCTTCGTACTGGCGCAGCAGCAGATGTTGTTGCATTTGCTGTACAGTATCAAGCGCCACACCCACGACGATCAGCAGAGACGTGCCTCCGAAGAAAAACGTCTGGATGTTGAAGGCGTCGAAGATGAAGAACGGAAGAAGCGCTATCACCGCGAGGTAAACGGAACCAGGAAGCGTGACCGTCGTCAGCACCCGATCGATGTACTCGGCAGTCGATGCTCCGGGTTTGACGCCCGGTATGAAGCCGCCCTGCTTTCTGAGGTTCTCCGCCAGCTCGATTGGATCGAAGATGATCGCCGTATAGACATACGTGAACACGATGATCAGCATCGCGTACGTCGTATAGTACCAAGGCGATCCAATGGCGAATACCTGGCTTAGATCGTAGAGGAAGCCGCTCATCCCGCCCCCTCCGGCTCCCTGCCCGCCCGAAAACGTATACAGCGTACCGGGAATGATGATGATCGCCTGCGCGAAGATGATCGGCATCACGCCGGCTGAGTTGATTCGAATCGGGATGAACGACTTCTGACCCTCTCGGACGCGGCCTCTCCCCACGACCTTTCGTGGAATCTGTATGGGAATTCGCCGGGCTGCCATCGTGAGCGCCACTACCGCCGCGGTCACAGCGGTCAACACGACACCGAGCGCGACGAGCATGAACAGGCTGATGCCACCCGCCCGCCAGAGCTCGAAGGTATTGATCACGGCACCGGGGAACCCCTGGATAATCGAGAAGAAGATCAGCAGAGACATGCCGTTGCCGATGCCTCTTTCCGTGATCTGCTCGCCCAGCCACATCACGTAGATCGCACCAGCCGTCA
>CBDUXS010000215.1:0-2434 GCA_965371255.1 uncultured bacterium | reverse complement strand
GCCGGCGAAAACGTGAACAGGCTCTCGTCGGGACCCACCTGCCTGCCCCGATTAAAATTCAGATCGAAGTTGAGATTCGGGAGGTAGGATGCCCGCGCGGACCACACGTCTGACGAAGCGGCTCGCTCATCGGCCGACAGCGCGCGTAGATTCGGGTTGGCCGCCCGAGCTGACGCCACCAATGCATCGACGTTGAGCGCATCCGCGTCGGGCATTCGCTCCGGGTCGAGCAGCACGAGGTCTTCGGAGCCCACGGCCGCTGCGTCCCGGCCCAGCGTGGTCCACAGTTGCCGAACCGCCGCTGCGAACGCGTCCTCCGCGTCCAATGCCCTGAGTTCCGCATTCCGCAGATCAATCTCGGCGCCGAGCAGATCACTTCGGCTCGCCGCCGCGATCCTGTAACGAGCCCGGGTTACGTCGAAATCCTGTTGCCGGGCTTCTGTCTGACGCCTCGCGACGCCGACGAGCGCTTGTGTCTTCAGCGCATCGAAGTAGTCGACTTTCACTTGCCGGACCACATCGCTCGAAGTGGCCGCCAGGCGGTAGCCGGCCGCCTCCTTCCGAGCACCGCCCGAACTGAGATTTGCGAATCGGTCCGCGCTCAACTGGAGGCCGAATCTCAATCCGGCCGCGTTACTCTTGTTGAGGTCATCGATCGCTTCGTCCAGTACGGTGCTGGTGCCGTCCGGATTCTGAAACGTAGTCGTGGTGAAGTCGGTCCGGTTCACGGAGCCGCTCACGCTTATGGAGGGAAACAAGGCCCCCCAATCGGCCCAGCGACTCGCGGCCGCTGCAGACGCTGTTGCCTCGGCAGAACTCATGGTGGGATTCTGGAGCAGTGCCGTCCGGATCGCCTGGTCGAGCGGTAGTGTCTGCTGGGCAGTGAGCAGCGCCGGTGCCAGCATTATCCAGCCTACAACCAGAGCGGTCCTGGTTTTTGCCCCGATCACGTGCCGGACTCCTGGTCACCGGCGATACGGCCCACGGAAACGCGTGCGTCGTGGCTGAGCGTCGTATGGCCGCCGATGAGCACGACCTCGCCCGGCTCGACGAAGTCCTCGTCGTCATCCGGCCCCGGTGGGACGATCTCGATCAGGTCCTCGCTCTCGAGACCGAGGATGACGTAGCGCCACTTGGCGCGGCCGTTCGTCCCCCCCTCGCCGTCAGGCTCGAATACGAATACGACATCTCTGCGGTTCCGCTCGACGATGGCATCCTTCGGGATCGAGACGCGGTCTTCGTAAAGGCGACCCGCGATGCGGACCAGCGTGTGCATGCCGGGAAGAATTCGCGCCTCCGGGTTCTCGAGGCGCACCGTGACCCGACTGTACCGGCTCTCCGGATTGACTATAGGGTTCAGCGTCACGACTCGGCCGCGGAAGGACTCTCCCGGAAACGCGGTAAACCGAACGGTCGCCTCACGCCCCACGTCGAGTGCCGCAATCTCACTCTCCAGCACCTGGACTTCCACATCGATCCTGGACACGTCAACTACGGTCACCACGGAGTCGCCTACGGATAAACGCGATCCGACATCAATCGTTAAATTTGCGATTCGGCCGGCATACGGCGCCCGGATCTCGGTCTTCGCCAGGTCATACTCCGCCTTCCCTACCCGGGCTTCCGCCCCGGCGAGTCCGCTCCGGATCCGGGCCAGACGCTGTCGCTCCGCCAGAACGGCGGGATCCTGGATCTGATCGTCACCTAGAGTGAGATCCTGGAACTCGGCCTCGGCTTGCTCCAGCTGTCCAACCGCGTCACTCAGGTCCAGTTGATAGACCTGCGGGTCTATGGTGGCGAGCAACTGACCGGGTTGGACGAAATGGCCCTCCCGTACGGCAACCGCCGTCACCGGACCGGCGACTTCCGCTTGCAACGGCGCTGTGCGGAGGGCGGTGGCCTGTCCCTCAGCCGACACCCAGATCGTGAACGTGCCCCGTATTGCGCGTGCTGCCTCGACGGGAACCGCTATCCCCGTCGCGAATGCTACGCCCGCGGTCGATGACGCGGCGGTGCGAACCGAATCGACGACCGCCGAGGCGCTGTCCCCGTCAGTGTCGGCCGCCTGTGTCTCCCGAAGTCTCAGGTACACGCCGCCGAGCAGGATCGCTCCAAGCGCGACTACGGCTATCGTTACCAGATGACGCGATTTCATGCAGAACCGTCCGGTCCTCGGGTTACGCCCCGGTCCGGGGCATACATGCGGGCCGGCTACCGGCTCCGCGGGAAACGTCGGCATTTGTGGTCAACGCGGCGTCAACCCGATGGCGCCGGTCGTCCTGTATGACATACACACGATGGTGTTGGTTGCATCGTCTGATCAGGCGGGTAAGAACCAGAAACCCATCGCAAGCATGACATATACGGCCAGCAACTGGACGCCTTCCATCCAATGTGACTCCCCGTCGAGCGAAATCAGGGTCATAATCCCCAC
>CBDUXS010000214.1:0-2457 GCA_965371255.1 uncultured bacterium | reverse complement strand
TGACTGGCGGGCACGGGCATGAAGGAGCTGCAGGAAGAATAATTCCTCGTAGGCGAGCCTCCGGCGGGCCGGTTCGATCACCGGCAGAGAGGTCGGGCGATGAAGGTCCCTGATCGCCTGGTCGAGGGGCGGCAACGAGAGTTCGGAGCGCCAGTCATCGGGAAACAGTTCTGCCTCGGCCAGTTCGGGCAGAAGCGCGTCGAGGTTGGTCTCGACGATGGCCCGGATCTGCTTATGGCCCAGGCCTTCGGTTGCCGGATAGACAGGAAATACCAGTCCCTCGGCCGGCGGAGTCTCGCCGTCTCCCCCTGACTCCAGGACTGTGAATTCCCGCGGCCGTAGCTGCGGCCCGTGGAAAAAACCGACGGAACCCGTGACGAGAAGCAGATCGCCACGGCGAATCTGACGGTCCAGCCATGGCTGGCCCGGCCAGGCGCATTCGATGACACCGGACGCGTCACGCAGCACAGCCCTGAAGATCCGGAGCTTCCGGCGGGTCGGCAGTACGCCCTTGACCACGACTCGTCCGATCACCGTCGCATCTTCCCCCGGACGGAGGCGTGCCGCCGGGCACACCGTGGTGGCATCTTCGTACCGGTGGGGCACGTGGTACAGCAGGTCGAGAATCGTACGAATCCCAAGCTTCTCGAGGCGCTCCGCCCGTCGGGGGCCTACGCCTTTGAGATACTGAACGGACTCCGAGAGCTTTGCGTGGGAACCCATCTCAGGCCAGGAGTTTCTCCAGGTAGCGTCGTTGCTCGATCGGCGCAGGCTCGATCGGCGCAGGCTCGATCCGCGCAGGCCCGATCACCGCAGGCCAATCCGGCGGCGCCAGAACCACTCCCCGCACAACAGTAGCGCCGCCAGCACGAATGGCCAGATCGGCCTGTCAGCGCCCGTCGGCTGCGCGCCTGCACCTGCGGTGACTCCGTCCAGCAGAGGACCCACATGCCGCGCTCCGAGTTCCAGCTCTGCTCCCTGGACCTCGAACGGACGGCCCGTGCGGAATGGCTCTCCCGCCACGTTGCCCGTGGCTTCGTAGCGTAGCGATCCCGGCGGCGCCTCGGGTCCCGCGACGAGTCTGTCCGGCAGACCTACCGTGTCCGACCAGGCCACGGCGCCCGTCGAGTCTCGAAGCGTCAACGTCAGATCACGGACGCCGCTCGCCACCCGCCAGCGCACCTGTTCGCCCACGCGCAGAAGCGAGCGCTCCAGGACAACGGGGCTCCGATCAGGCGCCTCCAGCAACCAACTGGCGAGTCCGGCGAACACCGCCCGGTACGCTTGTCGAGAGGCTCCCGCCCTGGACGCCCAGCGCCACATGCCCTCCACCGCCAAGACGGCTCGGCGTCGCGTTCCGATGCGCTGCGCACCGATCGGGGGAAGGGGCGTTCCGGCCCGGTTACGGCGCATATTGAGCGGAGACCAGTCAAACCCTGCCAGGGCGTATAGCGCGCTTGCAGGGGGAAGGGCCGGGTAATCAGTTGCCTGCAGGAATCCGGCGATCGGACTCGCCGGGGGAGACCCGCCCGCATACCACTCACCCAACTGAAGAGGGCCGATCCAAATACCGGACCCGGGAACTGTCCCGGATCCGCGAGCCAGGAAAAGCACGCGGGGATGGCGCGCGGCAATCGAGGAGAGCCAGGGCGGCAGTTCGCGAGGCGCACCCTGGATCACCAGCAACCTGGCGCGAGCAGCATCGATGCGGACGCGATCGTCGTTTCCTCCCAGCATGCGGTCGGTGCCCGATCGTACCCACCGATTCTCTCCCAGACGTAACCACGCCCGTGCCCCACCAGCCACGGACCTGTTCAGCACTGGTAGCAGGTAGTGAGGCTCCCAATCGGGATCCAGGGAAACGATGACGGCTCCCGCGGCCGTCGGAACCACTTCGATCCACACCCTGTGATGAGCCGTGGGGCCGATCGGGTCGGCATCCGGAGCCAATTCCACGTCGAACGCCTGCCAGGCATCGGACGTACCGCGGAACCGCGGAACCAGAACCATGGCCGGCACGCGAATCGTACGGCCCGGATCTGGAATTCGGAATCGGACGATGGATCGGGTTCCGTCATGAGTCCCGACCGACAGGGAAACGGAATCAGGGCCGGCCTGGGACCCGACGGCTCCCACCTCGACGACGAGGCGAATAGAATCGCCGGCCTCGGCGAATGCCGGTGCGTCAACCATTCGTATGGCGAGCCGGCGGGCGTCATCCGACACACGCAGCTCGTGCACGGCCAGTCCGAGACGACGAGCGACCTCACGGGCGGCCTCCCGGTCGTCGAATTCGCCGTCGGTAAGTACGGTCACGCTGTCGGCGCCCGCGGCTCGGGCCAGCTCCAGAGCCGGGACCAATCGGCTGCCCCCATCACTGTTGGCCGGACTCTCGCCCGACCTTTCCAGGCGAGCCGAGTCTCCGAACCCGATCGTGAGGCGGCTCGCAAGCGCGCC
>CBDUXS010000213.1:0-2462 GCA_965371255.1 uncultured bacterium | reverse complement strand
CTTCCTTACCGGGGGCAGGAGCCCTTCACGCAGATAGTGATGAATCCTCGTCCTGCTGAGGCCGCTTCGGGCAGCCAGCTCCTGCATGCGCATTTCCATGGTACATAGTATAGCGCGGCACTCTCTACATAAACAGGCACAGATCGATCGATGGCAGATGCGCAGGAGTCACGGACTGACTGTGGTGTATGGCTCTACACTCTGGATGCCGGCTGGAGAGGGTGAAGACGGCCGGAAAGGGTGGGAACGGCTGGAAAGAGTGGGGTCAAAAACTCAGACGGCGAACCTCGCGAAGTTGAGCGACGAGACCCTCGGCCACGACGTCGGCAACCTCGGCCAGGGCGCCTTCGAGGGCGGACTCGAGTGCGGTGATACCTTCGAGATGCTCGACCGAAGCTTCCAGTCGGTCCAGGGCGTCGTCCACCCGGGTATGAACGTCAGCCCGAATGGCGTCATGGAATAACTGCGCAATGCGGCGATCGTAGCGATCTTGCATGGTACGGTGTCCTACACGAACCACGAGTCGGCGAGCGACTCGGGGCCGGCAGGTTCATCACCGGTCGGCTGCGTGTCCACATTCTGGATGGTCTGCGCGACTGGGACATCCTTGCGCGTAGTCAGCGCCAGCAGCGCCAATCCAGCGGTCGCGGCGAACATCAAAACGGACGTGACAAATTTCATCTGCTTCTCCCTGCCGACATTGTCGGCCTGCTTTCTGTTGTAATGCATGTGCAAGATCGGTGCTCGTTTTTGTCGCCCGTTGGCAACCCTGCGCGACGGACTCACATAGCCCGGAGACTCGCCACAAGCCCGTCACCCGTATGTGGGGAACGGTCCACACCTTCCGGGCCAACTGTAGCGCTGATCACTACATCCCTCACGGTGTCGGTGGTGGTGGTGATTTCGACCCGGCGCAACTCCCTGCCGGTCAGGCTGGTGGATCGAAGCGTGACCACGGTTGCCCGCGTCAGCAGATCCACGCGCGTCCTCGCTCCGGCGGCGACGGAATCGATACGGACCTCGCCGGCTCCGCCGTCGGCGTACACCAGAACATCCTCGGAACCGTCGTTGAGCAGTCGCAGCGCCAGGTGTCGCTGTTCTGTTGTTGCCGCTACCGTACCGTCCAGGTCAAATCCGAAGAACGGATCGTCCGGGTCGTAGGTGGGCAGGCTTTGCGAATCGAGCGCGATGTCGGCGGGCAGCGTATCGATGGCCGGAACCTCCACCGGTTCCGGATCGGCGGGGGCGCACGTCCAGGCCAGAAGCACGGACGCCGGCAGCACGAACGCCAGCCGCACGGACGCCAGGCGCGCGGAGCGGGTTCCGGGCGAATCCGGTTTGCGGATCACGGAACCAGCACCAGCTTGCCGCGAACGTCACCCGATTCCAGCCGCTCGTGCGCCTTCCTGATTTGCTCGAGAGGTAGGACCTCATCGACTGCGGGTCTCAAGACACCTTCCGAGATCAACGTCATTACCTCCCCGAACTCGGACCGCGACGACAGCGTCGAACCGGTCACCGTGAGTTGCTTCCAAAACACGTGCGTGAGGTGCAGGCTCGCATTCGGCCCCGTTGTCGACCCATATACGACGATTCGAGTATCGATGCCCGACGCTCGCGTCACGGTCTTCCACATCGCCTCACCAACACTGTCCAGCACGACGTCGACCCCGCGACCCGCCGTCTCTTCGCGTATGCGTGCATCCACGTCTTCTGACAGCCGATCGATGGCCACATCGGCGCCCAACTCCCGGATCCAGGCCGCGTTGTCGACACCCGACGTCAGGGCGATCACGCGTGCGCCCAGGTGCCGGCCAATCTGCACTCCCGCTGACGCCACGCCCCCGGACGCGCCGGTCACCAGCAACGTCTCGCCGGAACGGAGCCTGCCGCGACTGGTGAGGGCACGCCACGCAGTCTGAAATACGAGTGACGAGGCCGCGGCGGCCGTGAACTCGAGCGAGTCGGGGATTCGAAACAGGTTCTCCGCGGGCACGCGCACCAGCTCCGCCGCCGCACCGCGTACGTGTTCGCCGAGTACTCGCAATTCGACGCACAGCGCCTCGTCGCCACGGCGACAGAATTCGCAGCTGTCACACGACAGTGCCGCGTTGATCACCACCCGGTCACCCGGAGACCAGTTCTCGACCTCACAACCCACGGCGTGCACGGTCCCGGCGGCGTCCGACCCGCCGATATGTGGCAACTCGAGCTCCAGTCCGGGAATTCCCCGGCGTACCCAGAGATCCAGATGGTTGAGGCTCACGGCCTCGACGCGCACGACGACCGATCCGGGCGTAACCACCGGTTCGGGCGCTTCCCCGATTTCCATCACCTCGGGTCCGCCATGGCGGCGGAAGTATGCGGCCTTCATCAGTATTGACGTCTTCGTGTGTCGGTTGTCGCACGCTTGCCAGCTTGCGTCAGCTTGAGGCCGCGGCGATGCCCAGGCAATACCCCGG
>CBDUXS010000212.1:0-2473 GCA_965371255.1 uncultured bacterium | reverse complement strand
CAGGAATGGCTGCTCGATTCAGGAACATTTGGTGGCGCCTTTCTGCGGCCGCTCAGTCGGACCGATCTGGACAATCTCGATTATGCCCGGGAGGCGAACGGAATCCTGAGGCTCAAACTGGCGAACGAGCTACAGGAAACTGACTACATCGACGTTCTTTCCGTACTGGCCGTGGATCATGACCCGGGAACGACGGTCTCTCCGGATGGATTCGGCGTGCCACGGGCGCTCGGAGATCTCACTCTTCCGATAAGCGCAGTTGACTACCGTGGCCATGATGCCCTGGCGCGAATCTCTTCACGCGACGGTTGGAATTGGGAATCGTCCCTGTCTCATCGCGATCCATCGGTCGCCGAAGACCTCCGTGACGGGCTGGAGTTGGTCTTTGCCCGGGAGGCGGGAGTCCGCTCGGCACGCCTGGTCGTAGATGGCAACAACACCCCCTGGGCTGCACACCTGATGCAGGAGTACGTCAAGCTTCATGGACGGGATACGCAGGCCTGGTACGACAGCCTTGATGCAGAACCTGAGCGAGCCCTCGAGTTTGGGAAGACGCTGGCGCGCGAAGCTTTCCTGAGCGTCGCCGTCTGGACGGGTGATCAATGGGAGCAACAGGGCCTGATATGGGAAGCCGGCCCGGAAATCGTCAAGCGGCAAGTATTCAGCCTTGATCTATCGCGTGTCAGTGGGGACACCGTGCGGATACGTCTCGAGTCGGTCCCGTCGTTCTGGTTACTCGACCACGTGGCGATCGATACTTCGCCGGAGCGGCCATTTACCGTACACGAAGTGTTCGCCGAGAGCGCTACGGACGGGTCCGGCCGCGACGTGCGCTCGTACCTGTCTGCCATAGACGAAAACTACCTGGTGTTCGAGACAGGCGAGTACGCCGAACTCATGTTTCGAGTTCCTGTTGTCCCCGACAATCGGGAGCGTACCTATCTGCTCCGGACCAACGGATGGTATCGCATCCATACATTCGCGGCTGGTGAGCCCGATGTCGCGTCACTGAACCGTATAGCCAACGAACCGGGCGCGATTGCACGTCTCTCGATCGAGCGTATGAACGAGGCCGTGAGTACGATGGCCATGGCCTCGACAGATTCAATCGGACCGTGAAGAACTCCACGGAGGTCTGGATCACGGGCCTCGGGGCCCTGACTGCGGTCGGACCGGACACGGATGCGCTGGCGCGGGCGCTCGTCGACGGGTGCCCGGGTCTGAAGCCGATGCCATTTGTAAAAGGGACCCTGGCAGGGATTGCCGGGGAGATTCCACGGACCCGGGAGGCGCGCAGGCTCGATCGGAGTGCCTCGATGTTCCTGACGGCTGCTTCGGAGGCCTGGTCGTCCGCCGGCCTCAATTCGGATTCTCTAAACGCAGATCGGTGTGCCGTGGCCGAAGGCTCGTCGTTGGGCTCGATGTCCGAGCTGCTGGACACGGCTTCAGCCAATGCAGGGTCCAAGCGTGCCCGGCCATCCGCACTCCTGCGCTTCATGAGCGGGGCAGGGGGCGCGGCGTTCGCTCAGGCCCACGGGATCCGGGGTCCTGTCCTCCATTTCTCGGCGGGCAGCGTGTCTGCTACCTGCGCGATCGGCGAGGCATTTCGGTGGATCGGGGAGGGAAGAGTGGACGTGGTCGTTGCTGGAGGCGCCGAATGTCCGCTGAACGCGGGCATCGTCGAGCATTTTCGCGCGGCTGGTATTCTGGCGGATCCGACCGAATCGAGCCGACCTTGCCGTCCGTTTGATGCCACTCGGACGGGTACTGCGCTTGGTGAGGGCGCGGGCGTTGTGATACTGGAATCGAGCGACCACGCCCGGCGGCGCGGAGCCGAGCCACGGGCCGTTCTCCGAGGTTACGGACTTTCCTGCGAGACAAATTCCATGTTCGCCCCCGACCCGAATGGCGCCGGGGTTACCGCGGCCGCTGAACAGGCCTTGAAGCAAGCCGGGAACTGCCGGGTCGGCTGGATCAAGACACACGGTACGGGGACTCGCCAGAATGACGCGGCGGAATGCCGTGGGCTGGCGAAGGTGTTTGGGCCCGACCTTCGCGAAACGCCGCTCACGGCCCTCAAGCCTCTCCTCGGACATTGTCTCGGAGCGAGCGGCTCCGTAGAAACCGTAGCCGCCGTTCTCGCGCTCGACGAGCACATAGTACCCCCATCCCTGGGTACGAAGCAGGTCGATCCCGAGCTGCCCGCGTGCACGGTGGTTGCGCAGACCCGCGAGACCCAGGCGGACGACATTCTCTTACTGGCTGAAAGCTTCGGCGGTCGCTGCGCCGCACTGGTCCTGGGTCGGACCTAAAACCCCAGCACCACGCGCCACACGACGTCGTGGCCCACCTAATTACAACTCGGCTCGTGGTAACGACCGTCGTGAAACGATGCAAAGAAGTGGAAGACCATGGGGTGGTCGATGAGCTGGCTCGAGTCGCCGGGTTCCAGGTTCTGCTGGGCCACATAGGT
>CBDUXS010000211.1:0-2479 GCA_965371255.1 uncultured bacterium | reverse complement strand
ACGAACCGCCGGGCCGGGCCAGTTCGCGGGCGATCTTGAGACGCTGGGCTTCGCCGCCGGATAGTGTGGTGGCCGGCTGGCCAAGGCGCAGGTACCCGAGGCCGACCCTCTGCAACTGCCACAGCGTTTCGCCGAGACGGTCCTGCCGGATGAACAGGCGGATAGCTTCGTCTACGGTGAGATCGAGCACGTCGCGGATACTCAGCCCGCGGTGCCTGACCTCCAGGATTTCCGGTTGGAACCGTGCGCCGTCGCAGACATCGCATGGAATGGCGACGTCCGCCAGAAACACCATTTCGACCGTTTCTTCGCCAGCTCCCTTGCAGGCCTCGCATCGTCCACCGGCCACGTTGAAGCTGAAGTGCTTCGGCAGGTATCCGCGGCGGCGGGACTCGGGCAACCGGGCGTAGAACTTCCGGATCGCGTCGTACGCCTTGATGTACGTTACGGGGTTCGAGCGAGACGTCCTGCCGATGGGACTCTGATCGACCAGGACTACATCATCGAACTTCTCGCCGCCGTGCAGCTTCCGGTAGGTCCCGGTCGTTTCGCCCAGGTGGCGCCGGGCCGTCGAGGCGCCCGCGAGTTCCCGCTCGAGTGCCCTGTACAGCACCTGATGGACGAGCGTCGACTTACCGGATCCGGAAACGCCGGTCACGACGGACAGACAACCGATCGGAATCCGGAAGTCCACGTCGTGCACGTTGTGGAGTTCGGCGCCCTCCAGGGTCAGCCATGCCATCGGCGCGCGCGGATTTTCCCGGACACTCCCCGCAGCGACCAGCGCCCGGCCCGTAATGGTCCCGCTCGCCAGTAACCCGTCGACCGATCCTGCAAACGCGACCTCACCACCCCGCTCGCCGGCTCCCGGGCCCAGCTCGATCACGTGATCGGCCGCCTCGATGACACACCGTTCGTGTTCGACGACGAGCAGCGTATTGCCGCGATCGCGGAGCTCCAGCAGCACGTCCATCAAGCGTTCGACGTCCCGGGCGTGCAGTCCTATCGTCGGTTCATCGAGTACGTACAGCGTGTCCACGAGTCGGCTGCCAAGGCTGCCGGCAAGGCGAATCCGCTGCATTTCGCCACCCGACAGCGTGCGAGCCTGCCGGTCCAGCGTCAGGTATCCGAGGCCGACGTCCAGGAGAAACCCGACCCGGTCGGAGATTTCTTCCCTGATCGTACTGGATACACGGGCTTCGAACGGCTGCAACTCGATCGACGCCAGCCAGTCGGTGAGTTCCGATATCTTGAATCCCGAGACCTCGGCGATGGAGCGACCCTGAATCCGGACGGCAAGCGAATCGGGTCCAAGGCGCGCTCCGCCGCAGTCCAGACACGTGGTCGGGAGCTGGTAGCTCCTGAGAAAAACCCGGATGTATTGCTTGTACCGCTTCCGCTCGCGGGAGCGCAGGAAAGGCACGACGCCCCGAAATCCTTCGGTGCCGTTGAGAAGACCGTCCCGCGTGTCGGCGGGCAGTTGCTTCCAGGGCACGTCAACCGGAATTCCGGCCCCCGCGGCATACGCCAGCAGCGCTGCTCGTTCCTTCCGGTAGCGAGGCTTGGTCCATGGGTCCAACGCTCCGTCGCTCAGACTGCGCTCGGAATCGGGAACGATGAGAGACTCGTCGTACTCGAGCGTGGCCCCGAATCCGTTGCACGTCCCGCAGGCACCGGTCGGGTGGTTGAAGCTGAACAACAAGGGAGTCGGCCTGGAGAACAGACGGCCACATCCGCGGCATTCGAAACGCTCGGAAAAATTCAACCGGCCCGCGAATTTGCGCTCCTCGGACTCGGAGTCGTCCGCCAGGACACGAACGGCGACGGCATGCCCATGGCCGGCGGCGAAGGCGGTGGCCAGGGCACTGGTCAGACGTTCACGTTCCGTAGTGCCGACGACCAGACGATCCACCACGACGAGAATCTCCGTCGCGTTCGGCAACTCGTCGGAAAGACGCTGGAGATCCTGATCCGAGTCGTCCAGATGCCATTCCGTCCGATCCACGATGAGACGGACGAAGCCTTCCGACCGCAGGTTGTCCAGTACATCGCTTGCGGACGTAGGGACCGGTGCGCCGATTGAAAAAGTGACGTAGACGAGCGATCCATCCGGGAGGTCCGACACGATGTCGGCGGCTGATCCGGCGGTGTCCGGCACCACGGTCTCGCCACACTCCGGGCACACCGTACGACCGATCCGACTCCACAGCAGCCGCAGATAATCGGCTATTTCGGTGACGGTGCCGACCGTCGACCGGCTGCTGCGCACCGAGTTCCGCTGGTCGATCGCCACCGACGGACAGATCCCGTCAATCCGGTCCACGTCCGGCTTTGGCATCCGCTCGAGGAATTGCTTCGCATACGTAGACAGGGACTCCACGTACCGCCGCTGTCCTTCGGCATACACCGTGTCGAAAGCCAGACTCGACTTACCCGAACCGCTGGGCCCCGTCACGACCGTGAGGGAGCGGTGAGGGAT
>CBDUXS010000210.1:0-2570 GCA_965371255.1 uncultured bacterium | reverse complement strand
GCCCACTCCACGTCCAGCCTTCCAACGGCCGGCGGATGTGGAGCTCCGGCTGCTGCCTGGCCACAGAAAAAGCCCCGCTGGCTGAAGGTTAAAGCCCCGGGAGGGTCTAATTATCGGCGCCTCAAGAGCCTGATGACCGAACTGGGCCTGAATTCGGTGTGCCAGGAAGCCCAGTGCCCGAATATTGGAGAATGCTGGGACACCGGGACCGCCACGTTCCTGATCATGGGGGACAAGTGCACCCGGAACTGCCCGTATTGCGCGATCGCGCACGGGCGGCCCGAGGAGCTGGACGAAGATGAACCACGTCGAGTGGCCGAGATGATCGCGCAGCTGCAACTCCGCCACGTCGTCATCACGTCGGTAGACCGGGACGATCTTCCCGACGGCGGCGCGCGCATCTTTGGATGGCTGATCGACGACATCCACGAACGGTTGCCCGAGTGCTCGATCGAAGTGCTGACGCCCGACTTCCGCGGGTTGCGCGGCGCCATCGAGACGGTGATCAGGGCCCGGCCCGACATCTTCAATCACAACATGGAGACGGTCGAGCGTCTGCATCCCGAGTTGCGTCCCGGCGCCCGTTACGAACGCAGTCTCGACGTGCTGCGGTACGCGAAAGGCCTGGACGACGGCGTCCTGATCAAGACAGGCATCATGCTCGGGCTCGGCGAGGAGGCGGACGACATCCGGTCGTTCATGGACGACGCACTCGGCGTCGGCGTGCAGATCCTCACCCTGGGGCAGTACCTGCGTCCTTCGGTGCGTCACCGCCCGATCGACCGCTACGTTTCGCCCGACGAATTCAACGAATGGAAAGAGCACGGCGAGGCGCTCGGGTTCATGCACGTTGAAAGCGGACCGCTCGTCCGCAGCAGTTATCACGCGCGCGAGCAGGTGGAAGGGTTCAAGCTGCAGGCAGGCGCCGCGTAGGCGGGGGCCGGGTAGGAAAGCCGCGAAGGCAGGACAGCGCAGGAACGCCATCGCGGCGTCAAACACAACGGAGGAAACAATGACCGACTTACCGTCGCCGCCGGCTGCGTTCGTCCACTTCGCAGACCTTCATCCGGGCCTGGCGGCAGCCTGGGAAGCAGCGGGCCAGGCCGGCCAGGAAGGCCCGCTGGATTCGACGGCCGTACGCATGGTGAAACTCGGCGTCGCGATCGGGGCGATGCGCGAGGGCTCAGTGCATGCCAGCGTTCGAAAGGCGCTGGCGCAGGGGGTTTCCCCGGAAGCGCTCGACCAGGTCGTGGCAATCGCGGCCGGAACGATCGGTTTTCCGGCGACTGTGGCCGTCCATACCTGGGTGCACGACATCCTGGACGAGGACTGACGGAGAGCAGCTGATTCTGTACCCGACCCCAGGAGTTTCCGGTGCCATGACACCGTTCCCCCAGACTTGACGCAACGTCCCTCACGGGACATACTATACCCCAGTAGAGTATAGATCGCGAGCAAATTCGACTACGGGGACATCTGGAATGGCTAGACGGCGCGACGAAGTTCCACACGCAATGGGCCTGCCCGAACAGACGAAGAGCGATTTGCTCAAGCGACTGTCCCGCGTACGAGGTCAGATCGACGGCATCGGCCGCATGATCGACGAAGAGCGCTACTGTCCTGACATCATGCAGCAGATTTCTGCGGCTCACTCCGCTTTGCGCGCTGCCGAAAAGGTCCTTCTCACCAGCCATCTGGACCATTGTGCGACCCATGCCATCGAGCAGGGTGGCGAAGCCGCCGCGCAGGCTCGATCCGAGCTGGTGGACCTCTTCTACAGGTACATGCGGTGAGGTCCGGCGTCATGAATATCCGTGCACTGCGGCGACACACCCGGCTTTTCTCACGGACGATACTGTTCGCGATTATGCTGCAGACGTCGGCTGCGACAGCTCCCGCTGTGTGTGCCGGAATGTCATCCTCGCCGGAGAGCACCGCCCACGCCGGGCACTTCGCCCTGGTATCCGAGGCGGAATTCGGAAACGAAACTTCATGTGACTGCGGTCCCGGCGAACCCGCACAGTCGGGTGAGCACGAGACCGGGTCCTGCACGATGGCCGCCCACTGCGTGAGTAGCCCGGCGGTTGTTGCCGGAGCCTCGGTGCTGGACGATTCCGTTTCCGAGGCCCGAATGCTCGCCCATCCGTGCGCCCGACCGCGGCTGGTCGCTCTTTCTCACCCGACACCACCTCCAAGAGTCTAAAGCCACACCACATACGAGATGCGAGCGCCGATGGTTGGCGTCCATCCTCGTTCATTCCGGTCCTTATGACACTTTCGGACACTCAATACTCGAGGAGGCCACGTGGTCTCTAGACATAGCCTGACAATAGCGGTGTTTCTCATGGCCGCATCCGGCTTCAATTCATCGGCTCAGGCACAAGGTCAGGCTCAGGATACGCTGCGCCTGGCTGAGGTCGTGGCCGAATCGCGGCAGGCGAACCCGGGACTGCGGGCGGCTCGCTATCGGGCCGACGCGGCGGGCGAGCGAGCTCCCCAGGTCGGAGCACTTCCTGATCCGATGCTGTCTCTCGGACTGAGAAATCGACCGGTAAGCGACTTCGGCACGG
>CBDUXS010000209.1:0-2580 GCA_965371255.1 uncultured bacterium | reverse complement strand
GGTTTGGAGCCGGCCGAGATCACGGAAATCGTGAAAGGGTCGGGGCTGCGAGGTCGAGGCGGAGCCGGGTTTCCCACTGGCCTCAAGTGGAGCTTCATGCCTCAGGATCCAAACGGCCCGCACTACCTGTGCTGCAACGCGGACGAGAGCGAGCCCGGAGCGTTCAAGGACCGGGAGATCCTGCGCTGGGTTCCTCATCTGCTGATCGAAGGATGCCTGATAGCGGCTCGCGCGATTCGCGCGCAGCATGTCTACATTTACGTACGCGGCGAGTATTTTCCGTACACGCGCATCCTCAATGACGCGGTCGTCGAGGCCTACGAGGCCGGTTACATCGGCCCGGACATCCTGGGCAGTGGGTGGGAATGTGATCTGACGGTTCACATCGGCGCGGGGGCGTACATTGCCGGCGAAGAGACGGGCTTGATGAGCTCCCTCGTCGGCGGGCGTGCGGAGCCACGTGTAAAGCCGCCGTTTCCGGCCCAGTCGGGTGTGTTCGGCCGGCCAACCACGGTGAACAACGTAGAGACGCTATCGGCCGTGCCGATGATTCTCACCCACGGGGGTGAGTGGTACCGCCAGTGGGGAACCGAAAAGAGTCCCGGAACGAAACTCTGGAGTTGTTCGGGCCATCTGGAGCGGCCCGGCACCTACGAGCTGCCGCTGGGGGTGCCTTTCCATGACATCATATACGATGTGTGCGGGGGCGTCCGGGGCGGAAAGAAGCTTAAGGCCGTGATTCCAGGGGGCTCCTCGACGGCGCTCCTCACGGCAGACGAACTGGATTGTCCGTCGACGTACGAGGGAATGCAGGAGGCCGGAAGCTCTCTCGGTACCGCGTCGCCCATCGTCATGGACGAGGACACCAACATCGTGCGGGTGATCCGTCGGACGGCGGAATTTTATGCGCACGAATCGTGTGGCCAGTGCGTCCAGTGCCGTGAGGGAACGGCCTGGATTGCGAAGATCCTCGGCCGCATCGAGACCGGTGACGGACGTCTGTCGGACCTCGACACACTGTATGAGTTGTGCGAGCAACTCACGGGCCGAACGATTTGCGTCCTGGCCGATAGCGTCGTGTTTCCATTGCGTTCTTCGCTGGACAAGTTCCGGGCCGATTACGAGGCTCTGATCGGAGGTCGAGCGTGAGCGACCAGCAGGTGACGCTGACGATCGACGGGGTGGAGGTCACGGTGCCCGCGGGAACGCCAGTGATTCAGGCGGCCGAGCGGGCCGGATCGGTCGTGCCGCATTACTGCTATCACCCCGGGATCCCGAGCCGGCCAGCGCAATGCCGGATGTGCCTCGTCGAAATAGAGGGTCAGCCGAAGTTGCAACCGTCCTGCGTCATGGTCGCCCAGGACGGGATGGTCGTTCACACGCAGTCTGAGCAGGCGCTGGTCGCCCAGCGCAGCGTGATCGAGTTCCTGCTCCTCAACCACCCACTGGACTGTCCGATCTGCGACGCCGCCGGTCAGTGCATGCTGCAGGATTACGCGTTTGAGACCGGGCAGCTGAGCAGTCGCTACGTGGAGCCGAAGCTGGTTCTCGGCCGAGATCGGGTGGCAAGCGACATCCTGTACTTTGCCGATCGCTGTATCGTCTGCACGCGCTGCGTCCGTTTCATGGAGGATATCGCCGGGGACAATACGCTTGTCGTCGCGCAGCGTGGCCACAAGGCATACATCGACACGTTTCCGGGCAAAGATCTCGACCACGCATTCCGCGGAAACATCGTCGACGTGTGCCCGGTGGGCGCCCTGGTTCACGAGGACTTCGTGTTCAAAGCGCGAGCCTGGGACATGGATACGGCTCCGGGGATCTGCTCGGGTTGCAGCCAGGGCTGCAACATCGACGTCAACGTGAAGGAAAACCAGGTCGTTCGCGTAAAACCAAGGTTCAACGCGGAAGTAAACGGCTACTGGATGTGCGACCATGGCCGCAGGGAACTCGTCATGTCCAATCGCGGCCTCCGCGCGGACGTGCCCCTGATCCGCCGTGGCGAGCAGCTGGAGCCTGTTACGTGGCTGGAAGCCCTGGAATGGATCGCGGCATCGGCGCCTCGGGGCGAAGGTGGGGTGAGCCTGGCGAGTCCGTTCGAGAGCAATGAGAATCTGTTCGCACTGAGAGCCCTGCTCGACTGGCTGGGAATATCGGGCGGCTCGTATCGAATGCCGCGCGGCGAAGAAGTGTCCCTTCCCGGTTTTCCGCAACTGAAACTTCGGCGGGAGCGAGCGCCCAACGGTGCGGGCGCCGATCTGTTCGGGTTCTCAGAGGCCGATGTGCTCCCGGAAATCCTTCCGGGTCAGACTCTGGTCGTGGCCGGAGATCGCCTGTTGGATGCCGACCCGGACTTCGGTGCGAATGCCGGATTCTACCTCTATCTGGGGACGCATATTACGGATGCCGCCGGACACGCTTCGGCGATCCTGCCGATCGCGGGTGCCGGTGAAATGGACGGCAGCTACGTGAATTTCGACGGCCGGGTGCAACGATTCCACCAGGCGATGCGCTCGCCCGGCGTGGCTCGACCGGGTTGGATGGCGATCAATCGGCTGCTTCGTCAGAGCGAGCCGCAGC
>CBDUXS010000208.1:0-2584 GCA_965371255.1 uncultured bacterium | reverse complement strand
TTCTACTCGCTGATGCTGATGGACTTCCGCGGGTTTTCCGAGATGGGGTTCATTGCGGGTACCGGACTCCTGTTCTCGCTCGTGTCGATGATCATGGTTCTGCCGATCCTCACGATGATGGCCGAAAAAATGGGGCTGCTCAAGTTCGCCGATGATCTCCAGCCGGCGGCATTGGGCGAGCATCGGCCGTTGAAACACGTTCGGATTACCCTGATCGTCAGTGGTCTCCTGACGCTGGGCGCGATCTACGGAACGAATCAAGTCGATTTTCAATACGACTTTACGAACCTGCGTGTCATCACCAGCGAGCGGCAGGACGTGAGCCAGAAAACGAGTGGCGTATTCACGCTCTCCGAGTCCCCGGCCATTGTCCTCACCGAGTCTCCGGAAGCCATGCAGGCGGTAGTGGAAACGCTGCGCGCCCGCATTCGGACGGATACGCTCACACCCACCGTCGACGAGGTCCGCTCGATCCTGGATGTCGTACCATTGAACCAGCCGCGGAGACTCGAGCTGATCCGGGAAATCCGCACTCTCGTGGACGACGAATTGAACGACATCAGCGACGAGGACACGCAGCGGCGCGTGGACGAACTGAAGACCTATCTCACGGTCGACGAGCCGTTCACAACGGCGCAGCTGCCGGAAAACGAGCGGCGCCGATTCGTGAACAAGGCCGGAGAGATCGGCAATTTCGTCCTTATCTATCCCAGCGTACCACTGCGCGACGGGCGGAACGCGATCGCATTCCGCAATGACGTCGGGACCATCCAGATGCCGTCGGGACGCACGTACCATGCGGCGAGCCCGAACATCATCGTAGGCGAGATGCTGACCATGCTCACGGCCGAGGGCCGAATCGCGATCGGGCTGTCGTTCGTGGTCGTGTTCCTGATCGTTTCTTTCCAGTTCCGAGGCCCCGTGCGGGCCATTCTGGTCATGACGCCGCTGCTGGCCGGCATCTTCGGCATGGGCGGACTCATGTGGATCCTCGGGATGAAGATCAACATGTTCAACATCGTCGTCCTGCCCACCATCGTCGGGATCGGCGTGGACAGCGGCGTGCACATTTATCATCGTTATCAGGAGGAGGGCGCCGGGTCGTTGCCGGTCGTAATGCGGCGCACCGGGCTCGCCGTCGGGGTCGCGACGGTCACCACGATCGTGGGCTTTTCGGGACTCCTGGCCGCCACGCATCCGGGACTGGTGTCGATCGGGAAGCTGGCGGTAGTCGGACTGGTGGCGGTCCTGGCCAGCGCTCTGATCTTCTTCCCGGCGCTGCTGCAGGCGCTCGAGGGCACGAGATGGACGGGCGCCGCCCGGAAGGAATCCGACTCGTGACCACCCGTGTCCTGGACCCGGCGATCCGGCAGTCAGGGCCCCGCGCTGCCAGGCTGGAGTTGGCGCACCCCGAAGCGACGATCCGTGACGCATTGATCCTCGCTGCCGGGCGGGGGAGTCGCCTCGGCGGCAAGGACCCGAAACCCACCCGTCGTCTGCTCGGGCTGCCGCTCCTGTCGCGTGTGCTGTTCGGCCTCGAGCGGACCGGTGTGACCGATGCCCATATCGTCGTAGGACATCGCGCCGAGGAAGTGCAGCGCGAGATCGAGGAGCTGGGACGGCACAGGCTGCGACTGCACTGGATCCATAACGACCAGTGGGAGCGGCCGAACGGACTTTCCGTCCTGGCCGGGGAGGACTCGCTGCACGATCCGTTCTTGCTCACGATGAGTGATCATCTGTTCTCCCCCATCGCGTTGGACAGATTGATGGAGAGCGCAGACGGTCTCGAGGGCGTGAATCTCCTCGTCGACCGCGATCTCGACGGCATTGCCGACATCCAAGAAGCGACCAAGGTGCGACTCGATGCGGACCGGATCACGGCTATCGGTAAGACGCTGTCTGATTTTGATGCGATCGATACCGGGCTGTTTCTCGCCACCCCCGCCCTGTTCGATGCAGTCCGCGCGTGTGTGGCTGAAGGGCGCGAGACGCTCTCGCACGGGGTCGAGAGGCTCGCCGCGGAGGGGCTCGTCCGCGCAATCGACGCGCAGGGAGCCAGGTGGGACGACATCGACACCCCCGCCGACGCGGCCCGCGCCGAACGCAAGCTTCTCGCAGACCTGCGAAAGGAGCAGGACGGCCCGGTGGCACGCCTGCTCAACCGGCGAATTTCCGCGCAGATCACGCGCCGGATCGTGGGGACGGGCGTCACCCCGAACCAGGTCAGCGTGGCGGCACTCGGAGTCGGACTGGTGGCTGCGGCGTTCGCCGCGATGGGCGGGTATGGACCGTGGCTGGCCGCCGGCCTGCTGTTTCAACTGGCCTCGATCGTGGATGGCGTGGATGGCGAGTTGGCCTCGCTGACCTTTCAGGGAAGCCGGCTGGGCGAATGGGTCGACACGATCTGCGACAACATCGCATACGTCGCGTTCTTTGCCGGGCTCACGCTGGGCGCCTATCGGACGGGACTGGGCGATCTGTACGTGTGGGGAGGCATGGTGAGCGTAGTCGCGATGGTATTGAGCCTGACCGGCATCAACGTCTACATGTTTCGCGAACGGGAATCGGGCAGCGCCCGGTC
>CBDUXS010000207.1:0-2614 GCA_965371255.1 uncultured bacterium | reverse complement strand
CGGATCCCCATGCTTCGAACGATTCGAAATTCCGGCGTCCCGCGGGCCGAGTACAGTTATTACTGCGAGGTAGGGACGATCAGGCTGTGGTTTCATACGGAGAACGCGCGTGCGACTATCACTTCGCTGATCAAGCAGCTACCGAATTGCCAGCTGCTGCACTTCAGCGAGATGCACCAGTACCATGTTTGCTTCGACGACTCACGGTTCGGAGAGTACTACGCGCTGGCCGACGCGGGCTCGATATTCTTTCCCCACGATTTCTATCACCCGCTCGTTGGGTTGTACCTCGGCCTGGCCAGACCATCGCAGCGAAGCCGGATTTTCAATCCCGTCCACCGCGGAAATCACGGGTACCTGCCGCACTTCCCATCCGAGAAGGGACTCCTCGTGGTAGCGGACGATGACGTCACACCCGCGCAGAGAACGATGTCGCTGATCGATTTCGCACCGACGATGCTCGCCTATCTCGGCGCCGAGATTCCGCCACACATGACCGGCCAGGACGTACTCACTGCATGCCGGAAGCTACAGTAGCCGTCAGCGGCCTGAGCCGGTCTGATCCTTGCGCCCTTGCGGGAACCCAAGCCCGTTATGGATAGTTAGATTTGATCTGACGCCCGGTGAATTCCGCAACGACAAGGTAACATCATTTCTCCATCCCAACGTCGAGTCGTCGCCTGCTACATCCCCGGACTGGACACGCGCCGCATCTCAGCCGACCTGACGCCGGAAATCGCGGCGATGATTGATCGGTATCCGAGCTTCAAGACGTCCACGATTCCGACCACCGATGCCGTCCCGGTGCTGCTGAGCGGCTTGTATCCGCACCAGAATCGCATCTGGCAGGTCAGCATCGATGACCGCGTGGAGCCGACGCCGATTCAGAGGCTGATCGACGTTTTGCCGGATCTGGTCACAACCACGGTTCAATGTGTGCGGCATAAGTTCGATCGGAACTTCGACCTGGCGGCCATACCGCCGCGCCGGCTGCGTGAATTCACTCAGCACCGCCTAACTGAAACGGTGAGGGCCGCAAAGCCGGAAATCATGGCGGACTTCAACGGGTACGCGGGCCTGCTGAGCCTGCTTGGAGACAACTCAAAATACTCGTTCACCCTGCGGTTTGATGCACTCGAAGCTGTAGCGCAGAGAATTCCCGAAGCATCCGTCAGGTTCGAATTCCTCCAGATGCATGCGATGGACATTTACCAGCACTGGCACATCGACGACGAGGCCGGGGTGCGTGAAGCCCTGGGCCGGACGGATCGGTTCGTAGCGCAGTTGCGGGAAAGCTGTGCGCGACGTGGACACACCCTCGTGTTGCTGTGTGACCACGGTCAGGAGCTGGTGACGAATACGATTCCCCTGGTGCAGACACTCCGGACATCGGGGGTCCCGAGGAATGAATACAGCTATTACTGCGAGCTTGCGGCAGCCAGGCTATGGTTCCATACGGAACGTGCGAGAGAGACGATCCTGCCGCTGATCCGAGGCTTGCCGGATTGCCAGCTGCTGCACTTCACCGAGATGCATCAATATCACATCTGCTTCGAAGACTCTCAGTTTGGAGAGTATACCGTCATGGCCGAACCCGGCTCCATATTCTTTCCCCACGATTTCTATCAACCGGTCGCCAATTTCTACCTCGGCCTGTTCGGACCTTCGCAGCGAACTCGGACGTTCAATCCCGTCCACAGGGGTAGCCATGGGTATCTGCCGGACAATCCGTCGGAGCAGGGATTCATGGTGGTGGTGGACGATGGCGTCAAACCCACCCAGGAGACGATGTCGGTGATCGATTTCGCGCCGACGATGCTCGCCTATCTCGGTGCCGAGATTCCGTCGCACATGACCGGCCGGAACGTACTTACCGCATGCCAACCCTGAAGACAGCCGCGCGGTACGTCTTTTCCGCAGTCGTTTTCGCGCTCATCCTCTATCTGTTCGGTGCCAACGATGTCCTGGCCACGATCAGAGGCGCGAACATCATGAGCGTCATGATCGCCTTGGGCCTGGCCCTCGGCGCCCAGGTCTTCGCGTCTATCCGGTTGCGGCACTTGCTCGCCATGCAGGACATCTCGCTGCGCTTCCGGCAAGTGTTTTTCATCGGACTGTCGGCGGTGTTCTATGGACTCCTGATTCCGGGCGGGACGGTGGCGGCGTTCGTCGCGCGCTTCGTCCAACTCTCGTGGGCAGGAAGCATCGAGCGTATCGGCGCCGCGCTGGTCGTCGAT
Organism: uncultured bacterium; assembly: GCA_965371255.1. GTDB lineage: Bacteria > Gemmatimonadota > Gemmatimonadetes > Palauibacterales > Palauibacteraceae > JARFPW01. The sequence continues at coordinate 377 of CBDUXS010000207.1, read as the reverse complement.
CGTGTCATGGCGACCGTGACGCTGCTTGCGATCGGCGCCGGGACCATCGCCTTCGACCAGGCCGATCCACTCTGGGCCGGCATCATCGTCGCCGGCATCCTACTCGGCGCGGGCACCTTCCTGTTCTTGAGACCGTCCCTGGCGTGGCTCCAATCGCGGCTCGACGGCATGGAAAGTAATGAATCGGCGGGCAGGTGGCGTCGGCTCGGCGCGCGTATCAGCGGAGCATTGCTGAATTACTCAACTGCCCGTCGCGCCGACGTTCTCGGCGTGGTCGCTGCGTCCCTGACCACACACCTGTTCGGATGCCTGATGTTCTACGCGATCGCGGTGGGGGTCGGCCTGGACATATCTTTCCTGACGATCTGCTGGATTCG
>CBDUXS010000206.1:0-2642 GCA_965371255.1 uncultured bacterium | reverse complement strand
GCAACCCTTCCAGGTAAGCGGCCTGCAAGCGTTCCGGCCGCCGCCTGCTCTCCTGCACGACGACGTTGTAGTCGTCCTTCATCAGCCGGGGAAGCACGACGATCGATCCCTCGGGAAACCGGAATATTTCGGGGGCGGCTGACCGGGCACCGTTCACGGCAGCCACGTAGACGGCGCCCTCGCGATTTCGATTCGATCGTAGCCAGGCTCGCAGTGTGGCCTCGTCGAAGCGTTCCTCCGGCGGACGCAGGCCGAGCACCTGCTGCTTCGTCCAGCCTTCGAGTTCGCTCCGGCTCCGATTCAAGCGGATCTGCTGCTCCCTGAGGGGCAGACCAGCCGTCGAGACATGGTCGGCGGAATGGCTGCCCACCTCGCCGACGTCCAGAAGGGAATCCGCGAGCGCCGGATGTTCCAGTGCCATCTCGGAGACCGCGAAGAAAGTCCCCTCCATATCGTGATTGCGGAGCACCCGGGCGAGCGACGTAGCATTGACGAAACCCGCTTCCACGTCCTCGGCTATGAGCAAGCCGGCACGACGACCTTCCGGCCACGCTCCCACGGCTGCCGTGGGAACGCCGGCCGCCCACCGCAAAGCATTACGCAGGAGCCGCTTTACACGCGCCTCATCCATCGGGCGAACGGCCTGCCCGGGTCGGAATCCGAACCAGACGGCCCGACCGCCTCCGAGCGTCGTTCGCAATGCCAGCGCGGCGTCGGCCGCCGCTTCGCCCCCGGTGGATATCGAGTTGAGCGCCCAGTCCGACCAGTAAACGCGGGGTCCTGGAGTCAAGAGACCCAGATGGCTGTCGGAGTAGAACTCGATCCGCGACCCCGGAGCGAGGCCGGCCGATATGGGCAGCGACGCGGGAACCGTGACGAACAGTTCATCGCCCGCCTGGTACTCGACGATATCGATCGCGTAGGTGAAGTCCCGCAGCGTGTCCCAACCGCGCCAGTCGCAGTTTTCGTCCCGGGCCCCGAAGGCCCAGTTGACGACCACGCCGCCGCCGCGCCGTAGATGGCGGAACAACGCCTCGATTTCGGCGCCGGACAGACAGACAGCTTCCGGGGCAACAATCAGGGTCGTCGGGGGGAGGGCATCAATCTCGGCCCGGGATCCGATTCGCTCGACGGTCCAGCCGGTCAGGGACAGGGTGCGCTGCCACTCCGCCAGGACGCCGGCGAGATGCGTGGAGTCCGGAAAATAGCTCTCCGTGGCCGAATTTCCGTACAGCGCGACTTGAACCAACCCGGGCAAGGATGTGTTCGGCCCCTCTCGCTCCGCAGTGAGAGGAGGCGGGGCGTCGACCACGGCGGCAGCTTGGCGCGCGAGGCTGTTGATGTCCACGTTCTGCCACAGGGCCGCCGCCGCGGCCACGAGGAGACCTCCGAGTATGCCAAGCACCATCAGCCCTCCCAACCAGTGGAAGGCAGTGCGAGCCCGCGGAACCGGATTCCCCTTCGGAGGCATTAGCGTCAGCTCGCCTGGTTGACTTGCTCGGGCGGTACGTGGCGCTCGAAATACCAGGCGCCGTCTTCGTCGTCCTGTGGTGCGGCCGGCCGGCGTGCCAGCCGCAGCTTGTACGCGACGTACGTAATGACGCCGAGTACGATCGTCACGAGGATCGTCACGACGATGATCGTGATCAGAATGTCGAGGATGTTCATGCAACACCTTCTTCCGTAGTGCGTACTGGCGTTCGTCCGAGCTTCTCCCAGCCCATGCCGAACCGGAACAGCTCTTCGATCGCCGCAAACGACTTAGTCACATCGAGAAAAAGAATAAAGAAGAATCGATAGATCACGGCCAACGGAACGAGCCACAGTTCCTCTTCCTCCATCGACACGGTAACGAGTGCGGCGCCGATGTCGAGCAGCGTCAGCAGTATCCACCAGTACAACACCAGCTCACCATACCCGAATGCCAGTGCCAGGATCGCGAAGAACAGATGGGCGAACACGTTCATCATCGGCCAGATGACCGCCTCGAACATCATCTCCAGAGCTGACAACCACAGTGGAAAGTCTGGGAACGGCTTCAGGAACAACCGGCGGCGCTTCCGGATCGTCTGAAGGATTCCTCGTGTCCACCGATATCTCTGTTGGATCAGATCGAGCCAGTTGTCCGGTGCCTGGGTCCAGGCGATGGCCTGATCCTCGTATACGATCTTCCAGCCGGACGCGATCAACTTCAGAGTAAGATCGGCATCTTCGGCAAACGTGTCCGTCTCGTAACCCCCCACGTCGATCAGAGCCTCACGGCGGAACAGGCCCACGGGCCCCGGCACGATATTCACTGCCGCGATGAACCCCTGAGCTCGCCGCGGCATGTTCAGCCCCTCGATGTATTCGAGGGCCTGGAGCCGGGTCAGCAGAGAATTGCGGTTGATCACCTTCACGTTTCCGGCCACGGCACCGACATCGTCGTCGGCCATATGGGCGACGGCTCTGCGAAGCGTGGCGGGCTCGACCGTGGAATCCGAGTCCATACAGAACAGGAACGGATATTGGGCGTTGCTGATACCCAGGTTCAAAGCCGTTGCCTTGCCTGCATTCGGAGTGCTGAATACCCGAACCGGACCCGCAGCGTGGCCTTCATATCTGGTGGCCACCTCGAGCGTGTCGTCCCGTGAGCCGTCATC
>CBDUXS010000205.1:0-2646 GCA_965371255.1 uncultured bacterium | reverse complement strand
AGTTCGAGTTTGTTGCCTTCGGGATCCAGGATCCAGGCGAACTTTCCGTTCGGGTGCTCCTCGACGTCACCCACGATCTGGATTCCTCCCGTCCGCAAGTCCTCGATCAAGCCGCTCAGATCCTCAACTCGATAGTTGACCATGAAAGGCTTGTCACTGGGACCGAAATAGCTCGTATTGCTGGCGAACGGACACCAGACTGTGTACCCGGTGTTCTCCGGAGCGTCAGCCTCCCGCCACTGGAACATGCAGCCGTATTCGTCAGACGCGATACCCATATGGCGACGATACCAATCCATGAGACCGTCGGGATTCTCCGCCTTGAAGAAAACCCCTCCCAACCCTGTGACCTTGCCCATCGGCGGCTCTCCCATCTCAGTCCGGTGTGCGATTCATGCACAGCCACTTCTATTGCCGGTTCAATGTGTTGTGCATGAGGGAAGTGCACGACCCCAAAAAATGGGCCGCCCCGATGATTCGGGACGGCCCGGATACTTCAAGTGTATTCGACTGACAGTTAGACGGTAGTGACGTTCTCCGCCGCCGGGCCCTTGGCTCCCTGCACGACGTCAAACTCTACCATGGCTCCTTCGGCGAGGCTCTTGAAGCCGTCTGCCTGAATCGCGCTGTGGTGAACGAAGCAATCCTTGCTGCCGTCCTCCGGCGTGATGAATCCGAAGCCCTTTTGGTCGTCAAACCACTTTACTGTTCCCTTGGTACGCATCAATGCGCTCCTTGGTTGTGCAAGTCGGAGCTACGATGACACGTACTTCCCGACTGCTTGACATGCGCGGAATCTCCGCGCGGTGCGTGACCGTCTTGGTCACAAAAAAAGCAGCGGTCTCCAAGAACGAGACTGCCGCCCTCACAAAAACTTGAGTACCCCGGTAAGGGGACTGATACGAAACGATCGCGAAATCCTGCGGCGCTGTCAACTACCACGTTACGGCGTTTCCTGAGAATCGCGGCGTTCATCCTACGCTTCGGAAACCGGCAACCAGGATTCATGAACGTGAAGCCACTGCAACGGCTCCACATTCCTGAACACAGCCGTGGTGATGCGGGCAGTCTGCGCTGGCGTCGAAGCCGGAGCGTTCCATTGCCACTCCTCATAGGTGGCCAGGATCTGCCCGTCCGTCACGCGACGTACTTTCACGTTCCGGATCCCGATCCGGAAATCAGGCCTGGTCGCGTATCCTGCTCGCAGACTGGCCGCGAGCTCTTCAAGTGTCACAAGCGAGCCCGTCGGTGGGATCAAGACAAAATCGGGATCGAACCGAATGAGAAATCCGGGCTCGAATTCGCTTCGCGGGAGTGAACCCGAGAACCATCCCACGAAGAATTCGTGGAGGGCCTCCACCTCTTCGCGGACAGTTGCTTCCAACGGTGACGTCATCCCGGATCCCCGCGGATCCTGCCTCTCATTCGACAGCAGAGTCGAGGTTCTATGCGAGTACGCCTCGCTTCTGCATCGCGCGCGCGTAGAAGTACAGCGCCACGGCGACGACGAAAATCACAACCGTGAATGCAAGGACAAAAGCGTCGCCAACTACTTCCATACCGTTCGAGAGGACGTAGTTCTGGAATGAGGTGATCACCATCCCAACGAGCGAGGCAAGAAAGACGGGAACCGCGAACCGCTTCCTGAGCAGCAACAGCACTGCACCCAGCACACCGCCCCAGACGGCGATCGCCCATGCCGCAACCGCCCAGCCGGGAAAGCCGTAAAAGAATTCAAGCTGCTCGGGCGAAAATTGACTCATGTACGCTTCGTTCCGCGTCTGCGTCATGATGTAGTCCATTGCGCCCATGGCATTCCACAGGAGCGCGATGATACCAACTACCCACAGATGCCGAGGCGTACCTTGCACGCTCGTATCAGGCGTTTCAGTCATGACTTCCTCCTCTGGTTGAGCACTCCAGGCATCAGCGGCCCGTAACTACCGGCTGCGCCTGCCATTTCGTCCGCGGCCTCCCGAGTCTCGCCGACCCCTCCACTGCGATCCCGTGTGAGGTCGCCGTGGACCGCGCGAGGGCCGAGGTCCTGATCTTTCCTCCGAGTCGTGATCAAATCCCTCGATCCGGCGGCGCGGGATCGGTGCTCCGATCATGTTCTCGGTCGAGCGCACCCAGCTGTGATCGCCGCTGGTGACGAACGTGCATGCGACACCCTCAAGCTCGGCGCGGCCGGTGCGTCCGATGCGATGAGTATACGCTTCCGGCGTATTCGGAACGTCGAAGTTTATCACATGGGAGACGGCGCTCACATCGATGCCGCGCGCCGCGATGTCCGTCGCCACGAGAATATCGTAGCGGCGCGAGCGGAAGCCGCTCATCGCGCGATCGCGCTGTCCCTGCGACATGTTGCCCTGGAGTCCCACGGCGCGATGACCGGCCCTTGTGAGCTGCTCGGCCAGGCGCCGGGCCCGGTGTTTGGTACGAGTAAACACGATGGCCGAATCGCACTCGTCGCTCCTGAGCACGTGTTCGAGGAGGGCACGCTTCCGCCCCTCAGAGACCAGATACAGCGCATGATCGACCGTGGCCACGGGCGCGCTGTCAGCCAGCTCCACCACGTGCGGGTTCGTCAACAGATCATCAGCCAGCTGGCGGATATCCTTCGGCATGGTGGCCGAGAACAGCAGG
>CBDUXS010000204.1:0-2649 GCA_965371255.1 uncultured bacterium | reverse complement strand
ACCAGGGCCACCCCCTCCCGCGCTTCCACCTCCGGCCCCCTGTCAGCTGCTGCCTGCATGCGCGCAAGCACCGAGGGCGGCACGACGATACCCGGCACCTCGTGAGCCAGAAACTCGGTATTCCGTAACGACAAAGGTGGCCAGAGCCCTGCGAGGATCGGAACGCCGTATGGTTCCAGTCGCTCCAGAAAAGCCAGGAATCCGACCGGGTCGAATACCGGCTGCGTTACGGCGAAATCGGCCCCCGCATCGGCCTTCCAGGCAAAACGGTGGAGCTCCGCATCGGCATCCGGCGCGGTGTGATTCACGGCGACGCCGGTTACGAATCGGGTCGGTTGCCCGATCGACTCACCACCCGGATCCAGCCCCAGATTCAGTCCCTGAACGACGTTCGTAAGCCCGATGCTGTCGATGTCGGACGTCCCGCCGGAATCGTACGGGCCTCCGCGCGGCGGATCTCCCGTAATCAGGAGAACGTTTCGCAGGCCTGATGCCGCAGCGCCCAACAGATCGCCCACCATTCCCAGCATGTTCCGGTCGCGGCAGGAGTAGTGAGCGACCGTATCGACTTCCGCCTCCCGTTCCACGATGCGGGCGGCAGCCAGCGAGTGCATCCGAGTGCGCCGGGCAGGTCCGTCGAGGATATGAACTGTGTGAAAGCCTTCCGAGCGGGCCCGCCGGGCCGCGTCAACCAGGGGTGTCGGGGCCCAGCCCCGCGGCGGTGCGAGCTCGATTCCACGCACAAACTCACCGGACTTGAGGCGTGCTCCGAGATCGGAGCATTGATCGAGAGGAACTCGCTCGGCGATCCGCTTCTTCGTGTCGGACTTCGAGCCTGTACGCTGCTCGACGACGCGTATTTGTGGCGGGCGGGCCGTCTTGAGATGCGCGGCCATGTGCCGGACATGTTCTGCGGTAGTCCCGCAACAGCCGCCCAGGAACCGGGCGCCGGCATCCGCCATCCGGAGCGCATAGCGCGCCATGTACTCCGGACTCGCCATGTAGATCTTGCGGTCTCCGATGTTCCGGGGCAGGCCGGCGTTTGGCAGAGCCGATACGGGACGGTCTGTGATCGTGACCAGGATCTCCACCGCATCCAGTGTCGCGGTGGGACCGACCGAGCAGTTGAGGCCGATGACGTCGGCGTCCGTCGCATCAAGCGTTCGGGCCATTTGTTCGACGGTCGTGCCGTAGGCCGTTCCCAGGTCCTCGCCGAACGACATTTGAGCGAACGCCGGCCTGTCCGGCGCCACTTGCCGGACGGCCCGCAGCGCGGCCAGAAGCTCTGACATGTCGCTGAATGTCTCAAGGACGAAGCCGCCCACGCCGCCTTCTGCAAGGCCGGCAGCCTGGCGCGCGAAAAACGCCACCGCCTCGTCCACCGAGGTCGGGCCCCATGGTTCGATGCGGATACCTAGCGGGCCGATGGATCCAAGCACGACGGCGCTGTCACCTGCGGCGCGGACTGCAAGCCGCGCAGCCTCTTCGTTGATCTCCTCCGCTCGGTCTTCGAGCCCGAAGGTGGACAGCTTCACCGGATTCGCTCCAAACGTGTTCGTCTCGATGAGTTCCGACCCCGCGCGCACGTATTCCGAGTGGACGCCGAGCACGAGGTCCGGCTGTGACAGGTTCAGCTCGTCATAGCAGACGTTCACGAACACGCCCCTCTGGTAAAGCACAGTTCCCAGGGCGCCGTCCATCAGATGGACCTGTCCGTCCTCCAGCCACTCACGGAGCCGCTCGACCGCCTTCATGCCGGGCCCTCGCTGTTATCCGATAGCGGTTCGTAGGCCAGGTTTGCCGACAGGATCTGCTCCGCGTCCCCGGGCTGGATACCTCGTCGCTCTGCGTAGTCCTCCACCTGGTCGCGGCCGATCCGCCCGAGGCCGAAGTAGTGGGATTCCGGGTGGGAAAAGTACCAGCCACTCACCGAAGCAGCGGGCCACATCGCGCCCGTTTCCGTCAGCTGGATCCCGACAACCGACTCGCCTCCCAGCACATCGAAAAGAATGCGCTTCTGGCTGTGGTCGGGGCAGGCCGGGTAGCCCGGTGCCGGCCGGATGCCGCAGTAGGATTCAGCGATCCGATCCTCGTTTGTCGCGCTTTCGCCGGACGCATACCCCCACAGCTCGGTGCGCACCTGCTCGTGCAGCCGCTCAGCGGCTGCCTCGGCCAGCCGGTCAGCCAGCGACTTGGCGAGCAGGCTGCTGTAGTCATCATGGTCGCTCTCGAAGCGGGCGCAGAGTTCTTCGAGGCCGATGCCTGCCGTAACGGCAAACGCGCCGTGCCAATCCTCTACGCCGCTGTCCTCGGGAGCCACGAAGTCAGCAAGGCAGAGATTGGGCCTGGAAGTTTTCGACATCTGCTGCCGCAAGTGCGGTACGACGGCCAGAATCGTGCTGCGATCCGACGGATCGAACAGCAGAATGTCGTCGCCCGCCGATGACGCGGGGAACAGACCGCAGACGGCATGTGCCCTCAACAGCTGTTCGGAGACGATCCGATCGAGCAATTCCTTCGCGTCTGCCATCAAACTGCGTGCGGCCGGGCCCAGCTTCGCGTCCTCGAGTACGGCCGGGTACCGGCCCTTGATCTCCCAGGTTTGAAGAAACGGCGTCCAGTCGATGTAGTCGACGAGATCCTCGATCG
>CBDUXS010000203.1:0-2684 GCA_965371255.1 uncultured bacterium | reverse complement strand
CGCCGTGTTCATCAGGCGGTACTTGATGCCGGAGTACGCCTCACCGGCGTTACTGTACACCTCGTGGACGAGGCCTACGACCAGGGCCCGGTGGTCGCGCAATGGCCCGTGCAGGTTCTCGAACATGACGACGTCGAGCGTCTCGCGGCCCGTGTGCTGGATGTGGAGCACCAGCTGTTGCCCGCCGTGGTCGCCGCCGTGGCGGATGGGACGTGCGTGCTGGGGCCGGACGGAGCCCGGTGGACCGTTCCACTTGATCCGGGCGAGACTTTCAGGCTGGCATGACCGATTGGGCCACATGTCGTCCGCGCCCTGTCGTCGCTCGTGTAAACATAAGGAGATCTGAGTATGCCGTACGCTCTGGTGAGCGTTACTGATAAGACCGGAATCGAGTCATTCGCCGCGCAGCTGGTTGAGCGAGGGTACGAGATCCTCACAACCGGCGGAACGGCAGCGGCGCTCCTCGAGGCCGGCATCGACGTCACATCGGTTTCGGAGTTCACGGGCTTTCCGGAAATCCTCGGCGGGCGCGTAAAGACTTTGCATCCGGCCGTTCACGCCGGCCTGCTTGCCCGGCTGTCGGTCGAGGACGATGTCGCGGATCTGGAACGACACGGGTTGTCGGCCATCGGACTAGTGGCCGTGAACCTGTACCCGTTTCGGGAGACGGTCGCGCGGGCTGATACGATGTTCGCCCAGGCGCTCGAGCAGATAGATATCGGAGGTCCGACGATGTTGCGGGCAGCAGCGAAGAACCATGGCTTCGTCTGGCCGGTCTGCGATCCGTCTCAGTATGAGGAGGTGATCGAGGCAATTGACGCGGGCGGCGATCAGGAGGATCTGCGCCGGCGCCTGGCGGCGGCCGTGTTTGACCACACGGCCACGTACGACGCTGCGGTGGCCGGCTACCTCGGGGTCGGCCGCTCCGGGGTTGAGGAGCTTCCGGCCGAACTCCTGGTGTCGATGGTTCTCGTTCAGCCGCTGCGCTACGGCGAAAATCCGGATCAGCAGGCCACATTCTATCGCAGTGGCGCCCACGCCCCATTCGGTATTCCGGCACTTGAACAGTTGCACGGTAAGGAATTGTCATACAACAACCTGCTCGACGTCGACGGGGCCCTGCAGGCGATCGGTCCGTTCCTCTCCGGGGAGGAAGCTGCGTGCGCAATACTGAAGCACACGACGCCCTGCGGTATCGCTGTCGGGCGCTCTCCGGCGGAAGCGTATCGCAAGGCGCTGGCCTGTGATCCGGTGTCGGCATTCGGCTCGACGGTGGTGTTCTCCCAACCCGTGACGGAGGCGGTCGCCGAGGAACTCGCCAGCCTGTTCGTCGAATGTGTCGTAGCTCCGGGGTACGCGAACGCTGCGCTGGCGCTGCTGAAGAACAAACCCAGCGTACGGATCCTGGCTCCAGCAGAGGGCGAGCGGCTGGTCGCGTCGGCCGGCCACGTCGTGCGGGGGATGGATGTAAGGGGTGTGGCCGGAGGGCTGCTCGTGCAGACTCCACCTGCGCCCGCGTTGTACGAGGGACTCCGCGACAGCTCTGCCGTTATGGGATCCAGAGCGCCCACAGATGTCGAGTGGAACGATCTCGCGTTTTCCTGGGCTGCCGTCCAATCGGTCAAGTCGAACGCCATTCTGCTGGCCGGCGGTGGCGCTTCCCTGGGCATAGGGGCTGGCCAGATGAGCCGGGTGGACGCCGTGCGGCTGGCGATCACGAAGGCTGAGACGCAGGGGCTGTCTCTCGATGGATGTGTGCTTGCGTCCGACGCATTCTTTCCGTTTCGGGACGGAGTGGATGTAGCCGCCGCCGCCGGCGTCACGGCAATTGTTCAGCCGGGCGGATCGAAGCGGGATGCCGAAGTCATCGAGGCAGCGGACGAACACGGAATCGCCATGGTCGCGTCCGGGCGCCGTACATTCCGCCACTGAAGGCCTCGCGGTCCCGGTTGAATCGGGCGTACGCCGAACGTCTCTTGACGCGGCTCGGGGTCGCGTCTACCGTGCTCGCCGGATTCCGGCCAGCCGGCCGGCCGGTGTGATAGTCCGTGCTCCAGCAGGAATGGTCCTGATACAGTGAACGAGGCGACTCCCAGGCGACGTACGGTGCCATTGCGCGGCTTCACCGCCGTAGTTCTGGTGGCCCTGATCGTGGGTGGTTGCGGTGGACCGTATGCGCAGTCGGCCATGCAACCGGCCTCCGAGATCGCACACCGACTCCAGGATCTGTTCGAGACCATTTTCTGGTGGGCCGTAGCCGTATTCGTGCTCGTTGAGGGCGCCCTTGTGCTGACCGTTCTCAAGTTCCGGGCCGGGCGCGGGCAGGACGCAACGCACTCGCCAAAGCACGTACACGGCAATACGCTGGTCGAACTGGCCTGGACGCTGGCTCCGGCGGTAGTGCTGGTGATTATTGCGGTGCCTACGATCTCCACGATCTGGGAGGTCGACCTTCCGACCAACGATCCCGACGCTCTCGTCGTCGAAGTCGTCGGGCACCAGTGGTGGTGGGAATTCCGCTATCCGGACCTCGATATCGTCACGGCCAACGAGTTGCATATCCCCGTCGGTCGGACGATCGATCTGCGGCTGACGTCGGCCGATGTGATCCACAGTTTCTGGATCCCTCGGCTTGCCGGGAAGCGTGACGTCGTGCCGGGCAGAGAGAACACTCTGTGGTTCAG
>CBDUXS010000202.1:0-2686 GCA_965371255.1 uncultured bacterium | reverse complement strand
CGGACACCTCGGCCGCCGCGGTTCAGGACGTGTGTGTACTGCATGGTCGTGTTGAGACTCTTGTGGCCGAGCAGGTCCTGGATGGTCCGGATGTCCGCGCCCTCGGCCAGCAGATGGGTGGCAAAGGAGTGTCGAAAGGTGTGGCTGCTGGCTCGCTTCGAGATTCCGGAGAGTTCCACGGCCCGTTTCACGGCTCTCTGGATTACGGTCTCGTGCAGATGGTGACGGTGGCGGCGACCGGTGCCGGGATCGGTGTAAGCGCGGGTTGCGGGAAAGACCCATTGCCACTTCCAGTCTCGGGCGGCGCCCGGGATTTTTTTTTCGAGGGCTCCCGGAAGCACGACCCACGCGTGGCCTGCAGCAAGATCTTCGTTCCACAGCAACCGGGTGCGATCGAGACGATCTTCCAGCTCGCTCCGCGCTACACGTGGCAGCACGGTGACGCGATCCCGAAGGCCTTTGGGGTCGCAGACGAGAATCTCGCCGTGCCCGAAGTCGAGGTCTTTGACTCGCAGCCGTAGTGCCTCGAGAAGTCTCAGGCCGGACCCGTACAGCAGTAGTGCAACGGTGTGCGGGTCACCCTCGAGCCGGCGGATGACCTGCGCGGCTTCGGCTGGTGTGAGAACGGTTGGGAGTCGCCTGGGCCGCTTCGCGCGGGCAAATTCTTCAGGTTCTTCGATGTTGATCCGCAACACTCTTCGATACAGGAACAGGATCGCGCTGGCCGCCTGGTTCTGCGTCGAGGCGCTTACCTGGCGCTCGGTGGCGAGGTATGAGAGGAAGCGCACGATGTCATCCCTGTGGAGTTCGCGCGGATCGCGCATGCCGTGGAATCGGACGAAGCGCTTGATCCAGCCAACGTATGATTCCTCCGTCCGGCGGCTGTAGTTGCGGCGTCGGATCTCGGTGCGCATTCGGTCCAGAAAGGTGGGTGGGGCCATGTCCCAGAGTCGGTCGGCAGCATCAACGTTGCGTAATCAGGCGCCTCTCGATCGGCCGCGAACTGGCTCGAATGGCGGCCATGCGTTAGCTACAGGCCTCGCTGTCTAACTCCAATGAACTTGAAAGACGGAATAATGCATACATTGCTAGCCCGCAGCCGAGCATTCGCCACGGCGGCTTTCGTTCTCATCTCCGTGGCCGCCTGCAGCCCAGAGTCGGGTAATTCCGATGTGACGGCCTCCCTGGACACGGACGACCAGAAGGCCAGTTACGGGATCGGTCACAGCGTCGGTCAGAGTCTCGTTCCGATGGCCGAGCGCATCGATCTGGATGCCCTGACCCGCGGATTCAGGGACGCACTGGATGAGGCCGACTCGGCCATTCCCGCGGATGAGTTGCGGCCGATCGTGCAGGCATTTCAGTTTGAGCTGATTCAGGCTGGCCAGATGGCCCGGGCGGCCCAGGCCGATGCCGGCAGCGCCGAAGCCGAATTGTTCATGGCGCGCAACGGGTCCCGTGAAGGCGTCACGACGACGGAGTCGGGCCTCCAGTACGAGATCCTCACGCAGGGAACGGGTCCGCTGCCGGGTCCCGAAGATCGGGTCACGGTGCACTACCGCGGCACGCTGCCGGACGGGTCACAGTTCGACAGCTCCTACGATCGCGGCGAGCCTACGACATTCGGAGTGCAGGGCGTAATCGCGGGATTCTCCGAGGGTCTCCAACTGATGCCGGTCGGCAGCAAATACAAGCTGTTCATTCCCCCGGATATCGGGTACGGTTCGCAGGGAAGTGGCCCGATTCCGCCGAATTCCGCTCTCATCTTCGAACTCGAGTTGCTCGCCATCGAGTAGTCCTGGTCTGCCGGGTCGGCCTTCAGGCAGCCGACCCAATATGACTTCCGGTTGAGACGGGCCGCGCATCCTGTTTCCATGTCCAGGATCCGCGAGTGGCCCGACTCCGACCGACCGCGGGAGCGCCTCGAGGCTCTGGATGCCGGGGTGCTCCCGGTACGCGAACTGCTGGCGATCATCCTCGGCTCGGGTTCGGCCGGCCGCTCGGCACTCGATCTCGGCGCAGATATTCTTGCGCGCTTCGGCGGCTCTCTGCGGCGTCTCGGCATGGCGGAGCCGGCTGAGCTCCGTGCGATACCGGGTATCGGTCCGGCGCGGGCCGCTACAATCACGGCCGCGCTCGAGATCGGCCGCCGGCTGGCCACGGAGCCATCGCGGCGAGGAGATCGAATCCGGGGTCCCGGCGACGTATTTCAGCGCCTTGGTCCGTTACTGCGCGACCGCAAACAGGAAGAATTCTGGGTCCTGTATCTCGACTCGCAGAACCGGGTGCTCAACGATCGTCGAATTACGGTGGGACTGCTCAATTCGTCGCTCGTCCATCCGCGCGAAGTGTTCGCCCCGGCGATCGCCCATGCGGCGGCAAGCCTGATTCTCGCCCACAACCATCCCAGCGGCGATCCCGATCCGTCGCCCGAGGACCTGGATGTGACGGTGCAGATGGTGGAGAGCGGCCGGCTCCTGGGTATCCCCGTCCGCGATCACATCGTGCTGGGTGATACGACCTTCGTGAGCTTGCTGGAGCGCGGTCTGATGGTGGCGGAACGGGCCGGCCTTCCGGCGCGCACGGGTTCCCGGCTGGCCGGCTACAGGTCGCGGAGAAACCAGCCGTTGCAGCCGCAGTGTCCGGTGTTTCCCATCGGTCCGTCGAGCGGAGCGAAGCCGTTGAG
>CBDUXS010000201.1:0-2694 GCA_965371255.1 uncultured bacterium | reverse complement strand
ACCGCGACGACCTCGGGTTCATCGAGCAGCGACCGAATGGAATCCAGACGGGATGAGGTGAAGGTAGACGCCGCGTGGGGGTGGATGCCGGCCGTGCTGTAGATGCCGTGCTGCCGAGCCAATGTCTGGGCCTCCAGGGCATCCGGAAGATCAGAGGCAACGGTGACCATTCGCGTGACACGCGCCTCGCGGGCTCGCTTCACTACCTGCTCGACGTCTCCCGCGAACTGTTCGTCCGTCAGGTGAAGATGAGAATCGAACAACTCCGACGACCCGACCGGCATGTCACCTCTCCGGTCAGCGACTCTTCTTGGCGGACTCGGTCGCGTGGCCGGAGCGATTCTCGATCTCGAGCAGAACCGGTGACGCAACGAAGATCGACGAATACGTACCGATGACTACACCGAGGATCAGAACGAGTGCAAACGGGCGGACTACCTGTCCGCCCAGGACGAACAGCGCGACCAGCGTCATCGCCGTCGTCGTACTCGTGAGAACGGTTCGCGGCAGGGTCTCGTTTACGCTGCGATTCAGCAGGCTGACGTACTCATCCTTGCGGTATTTGCGGATATTTTCACGGATACGGTCGAACACGACAATTGTATCGTTGAGCGAATACCCGACAATTGTCAGGATCGCCGCAACCGTGGTCAGCGTGATCTCGACGTTGAACAGCGAGATGAACCCGAATGCGATGAGAATGTCGTGGACCGTGGCCACGATCGCGGCCACGCCGAAACGCCACTCGAAGCGGAATGCCAGGTAAACGAGCGTGAGGGCAAACGAGATCAGGATCGCCAGCATCGCCCCGCGCTGTAGTTCCTTCCCGACCCGCGGACCGACCGCGTCCGTCCGGCTCGTCCACGCTTCGCCATCCGGTCCATACGCCTGCGCCAGCGCATCACGCATGCTACTCACGACCGATTCACCGCTCTCCTGCTCGAACTGGGGAACCCGAATCAGGTAGTCGTTCGATGCCCCGAATTGCTGGATCTGCGCACCATCCAGGCCGAATTCAGACATGGCCGAGCGAAGATCGGCTACGGTGGTCGGCTGCGTAAACTCCACCTGAAACAGGGTGCCGCCCGTGAAGTCGACACCAAACCGCAATCCCCCGTGCACGGCGATCGATCCCAGGCCCACGATGAGCGCGGTGGCCGAGATCAGATAGGCCCTGCGACGCGAGCCGAGGAAGTCAAACTTGGCGTGATGGAAAAGTCTCATGGTCGCGAACTCAGGTCAGATGCTGAGCGGGTCGGCAGGCGACCGGCGCTCGAGATAGATCATGAAAAGGGTCCTGGTGACGAACAGGGCTGTAAAGAAGGACGCCATGATTCCGATGCTCAGGGTAACCGCGAACCCACGTACGGGCCCGGTGCCGAACTGGTACAGGATCCCGGCTGTGATCAGTGTGGTCAAGTTGGCGTCGACAATTGCCGACAGCGCTTCGGCAAAGCCATTCTCCACCGCCGTCCGCGGCGTCTTGCCCGCCTCAGACTCCTCCCGAATCCGCTCGAAGATCAGCACGTTGGCATCGACGGCCATGCCGAGCGACAGAATCAGACCTGCGATTCCGGGCAGTGTGAGCGTCGCTTGAAGACCGGCCAGCGCCCCGAGAACGAACAGCAGGTAGGCGGAGAGAGCGACGACCGCCAGCACTCCGGCGATACGATAATACGCGATCATGATCAGGATGACGCCGACGATTCCAACGATGCCCGCGAGCTTGCCGGCGTCGATGGCATCCTGGCCGAGCGAGGGGCTGACCGTTCGCCGTTCGACGATTTTGATCGGTTGCGGCAGCGCACCGGCGCGCAGCACGAGCGCGAGATCCTGGGCCTCCTGGAAACTCGCGCCTGATCCCATGGTGATTTGCGCCCGGCGGGATAGGGTCTCGTTGATCGTCGGAGCACTCTGCACACGACCGTCGAGTACGATCGCCATGTACCGGCCTACGTTGCGGCTCGTCGCGCGCTCGAAGATCCGGGCGCCTTGCCGAGTGGTCTGAAACGGCACATAGGGTGTGTTGAAGTTCGGATCACGCGCCGCCGGGCCTGCGTCTTCGAGTCGATCGCCCGTCAGCAGCGGATCTACGTCCAGCACGTATAGTTGCCGATAGCTCGCTCCGCCGACCGCCGTAGGACGCGCACTCCACCTCAGTTCCGTATCTCTGGGCATCAACGCCTTCACGGTGTCGAGCGCCAGGTAGCCTTCGACGGTAGGCACGTCCTGCTCCGCAATGAGGAACATCCCCGGCAGACCCGATTCGAGCAGCAGCCCGGTCAGCGGTCTGTGCTCCGGTTCGGCCTGGTCAGTGGCAACGCCTGCGGAATCTGCGCCCTGGATCGTGTCGCCGGCCATACCGGCACTGTCGGCCACGTCGGCAGGTAATGTGTCCGTAACCGGACCACCGAGGAACACATCCAGACCCGGCGCAACGTCCTCCACCGGTACGGGTGCGAGCGCCTCTACACCCACAGCGGCGACGATTGCACGGTCGAAGCGGGGCAACGCATTCCGGAAGTCGTCATCTTCGAGGACCAGCTTGAACTCGAGAAATGCGGTCCGTTCCACAATCGCCGTAGCACGTTCCGGATCATCGATTCCGGCGAGTTCGACGATGATCCGGTCGGCACCGACTCGCTGGATGGTCGGCTCACGCACGCCGAATTCATCGATCCGATTTCGAATCGT
>CBDUXS010000200.1:0-2700 GCA_965371255.1 uncultured bacterium | reverse complement strand
ACCTCATCCAGCGACTCTACGAAATAAAACTCTGACCCGTTCCTGACGGTCTCGGTCAGATCGTCCAGGTCGCCACGATTCTCGGCGGGCAGAATGATCCTGCTGATACCGGCACGCTGGGCCCCCAGAACTTTCTCTTTTACTCCGCCGATCGGAAGCACGCGACCCGTCAGCGTCAACTCGCCGGTCATTGCCACGTCGTGGGCGACGGGCCGTCCGCTCAAGGCGCTGATCACCGCAGTGGCCATCGCGACTCCTGCTGACGGACCTTCCTTCGGCACCGCGCCCGCCGGGACGTGGATATGAAACTCCCGCTTGTCCTCCGGATCCAGGTCGATGCCCAGATGCTCTGCGTGCGTACGCGCGTACGTGAGCGCGGCCCGCGCGCTTTCCTTCATGACGTCACCCAGTTGACCCGTCAGGACGAGACCTTCGCGCCCGGTCATGACGCTGCACTCCACCCGCATAATGTCCCCGCCCACCGGAGTGTAGTACAAGCCGGTAACGACGCCGACCGTATCCTCCAGCAGCTTCTTCTCGGGATGGACCTTCGGCTGGCCGAGCAGCTCGCGCAGGCTGCCGGGTCCGACGGTCAAGTTCTCGATTTCGTCCGAGGCGATCTTGTGCGCCGTTTTCCGGGCGATCCGCTCGATCTGTCGTTCGAGGCCCCGCACGCCGGCCTCTCGCGTGTAGCTGTCGATCACTTCGATCAGAGCATCGTCCTCGATGGAAAACTGCTCGCAGTCGAGGCCATTCAACTCACACTGCCGCGGCACGAGGTACCGCCGGGCGATTTCCAGTTTCTCGCGGGCCGTGTAGCCGACGAATTCGATCGCTTCCATGCGATCGCGCAGCGGACCGGGGATCTGGTGCGGGAAATTCGCGGTCGCGATGAAGATCACGTCTGAAAGGTCGAACGGCAGCCCCAGGTAGTGATCGACGAAATTCATGTTCTGTTCCGGATCCAGGACCTCCATCAGAGCGGATGAAGGATCACCCTGGAAGGACACGCCCAGCTTGTCGACCTCATCCAGCAGGAAGACCGGATTACGGCTCCCGGCTCGCTTGAGGCCCTCGATGATCCGGCCGGGAAGAGCGCCGACGTATGTGCGCCTGTGACCCCTGATGTCTGCCTCATCGCGTGCGCCGCCGAGAGCCACACGTACGTACTTTCGTCCCATCGCGTCTGCGATCGACTTGGCAATCGACGTCTTGCCGACCCCTGGTGGCCCCACGAACAGAATCGTCGATCCACTGCGATCGTCCACCTGCCCTCGGACCTGCTCCTCGGGTTTCCCGTCTTCGGCTTGCTTGTCTTCGGCATCCTCGTTCGCGTCGTCGACTTCGTTCCGGCTTGCACGGGCCTCGCGCAATTTTCGCACGGCCAGGAATTCGAGGATCCGGTCCTTCACGTCGTCCAGGCCATAGTGGTCGCGCTCGAGAATCTCCCGGGCGCCTTCAAGATCGAGCCGGTCCTCGGTACGCTCGTTCCAGGGCAGATCCGCGACGGTCTCCAGATACGTACGCACGACCTGCGCCTCTGCGGATTCCCGAGGAACACGCGCCAGCCTGCGCAGCTCCCGGTCTACTTCGGTTCGGGCCTCTTCACCCAGATCGAGAGCCGCCAGCCGCTCCCGCAACTCCTCGATGTCCTCCATATCGACATCGTCGCCCAGCTCCTGCTGGATGGCTTTCATCTGTTCTCGAAGGAACACTTCGCGCTGCCGGTCACCCAGCTCTTCCTGAACCCGGCTGCGGATTTGCGCCTGCGCTTCCAGAACGCCGATCTGGCGTTGCAGGTGCACCAGGAGTTTGCGCAGCCGATCTTCGATGGCAAGCGCTTCCAGCAGTTCCTGCTTTTCGTCGACATCGAGTTCTGTGTAGAACGTGATCAGGTCGGCCAACTCACCGCTGCCGGATACGGAGCCGAGGAGGTGATCGACGATTTCCTTGGGAACCCCGCGAAGCCGGCTGAGCTGGGCGGCACGCTCCTGAACTTCTTTGTGCAACGCCGCGAAGGCCGGACCCTCAGGATCGAGCGGAGGCATGTCTTCGAGCTTCCGAACTACCGCCTCGATGAATCCGTCGCGCTCTGCGTACTCGAGGACGGCTGCCCGCGTAATTCCCTGGACAACGAGCTGAATGCCTCCCGGCACCCTTTGAACCTGGGCAATCCTGCAGATTGTCCCAACACGGAACAGGATGTCCGACGTCGGATCTTCAATCTCCGCATCCTTCTGGGCGACGGCGAACAACAAGCGGTCCCCCTGCAGAGCGAACTCGATGGCAGCCAGGGTCTTGTCGCGTCCCGCGGCAATCGGAGCGGCGGCCGACGGAAACACGATCGTACCGCGCAGAGGTAGAACGGGAAGACGCTTGCGGCCCGATTCGGGCATGATGGAATCACCATCCGCCGCCGAATCTCCGTCGTCGTCCCAGGAGATCGTCACGTCGGACGATCCGAACCATTCCTGCGAGCCAGGTGTTTGGAACGGGGGCGACATTGATCTATTCTTCAAATCGAACATGCTCTCGACCAATCCGTTGATACGTTTCGAATCCGATTCATCCCCGGCGCCAACTTGCATGAAGCGGGCCGCGCTGAACCCTTATTCGCCGCCCCAATTCGCGCCTTTCTGGCATGGACGGCGCGTGTCTCGGCGGGTTTCCCGCCAACCCGGCACGACTCGCCGCCTGGCG
>CBDUXS010000199.1:0-2712 GCA_965371255.1 uncultured bacterium | reverse complement strand
GCCGACCAGCGACCGATGTTCGACAGCCGGGTCGCCGCCATGCGGTAAGGAACGAGGGTGGCAACGAGGCAGAGGATCACCGTCAGTCCCGCCCCCATCCACAATTCGGCCCCCATTACCGGGCGAGCCTCCCGTCCGGGAAGACCGCTCAACAGGAAACCGCGCAGCGCCCAGATCTGGGCGACCGTCACCAGTCCAAGGGTGGCGAGCGCCCCGAGCATGAACAGGAGTCCGCCCAGAGATGTAGGTATCTGGGCCGCATTTTCCGAATCGAACTGCGGATACAGGATGCCCCAGGCCAGGGCCTGCGCCGTGAAGGCCGATCCGAATCCGACGATGGCCAGCAGGTTAAGAGCGAACAGCCCGGCCGGCACCCTGAGAAAAATCCCCGTAGTGACGCTGAGGACAAGGGCCAGCCCCGTGAGCGGAACGATCCCCATCCGGAATTTCGAGGCCAGCAACGTTCCGGTGTCCACAGGCGCCGACAACAGCAACCACAGGGTGCGGCCTTCGAGGCTGAGCATCGGAAACACGAATCGGGCGGCAATCGCCGCGAGGATGAACCCGGTGAGCGCCAGGTTCAGGAATATCACCAGCGTGATCAGATACCGCGTGATCATGGTTCCCGAGTGAAGCGGTAGAACCCGCATGTTGTAGACGTACACCACGACGAGCACGGCGAGGATGATCAGCTGTGACCATTGCGTGGGGTCACGGAAGAAGATCCGGATGTCCTTGAGCATCAATTCCCGCCGTTGGACGCCGAGCGGGACGAGCGCGCGTTCGAGCCACACCCACCCCAGGTGACGGCGCATCCGGTTCTCATTGCCCTCCTGCGCTCTCGTGAAACATGCCGGATACAGCCGATGATGGAGCGCGGCGCCGATGACGAACGTGGCGGCAGCGGTACTCCACAACAGGATCAGGTGGAACGGGTCGAGCGAGCCGGAGAGGCTTCCCATCACGGCGTCGGCGCCCCAGCCCGAGGGCAGCCACGGAGTCGCCGGCCCCCGCAATGCCGCCAGGAAATCGACGAGGTTGCGAAACGTTTCGGGGTTCACGAGTCGTTCGGGGCGCAGCGTCCGTACGACCAGCACAAGGAGCGCGGCGGTCGCCAGGCCGGTCACCGCGAGAATATCGCGAGACCTCCGAGCCGGAACCACGCGGACGAGCAACAGCGTGACGGCGCTGCCGAGCGTCGCCGGGATGACAAGGAACGGAATCATCGTCACAGCGACAACCACGAGAAACCCGATTCCTCCCGCATATACGCGAGCATATGCGGCGAATACGGGCAGCAGTATGAGCACGACCATCCACGACGAGCTCACCATTGTTTCGAGCAGCCGGGCCGAATAGACACTCAGCCAGTCCACCGGTGCCGAGCGGATCGTGTTCAGGTCGCGCGCAAGGAAGAAACTGGACAGCGAAGCGATGAGATTCGAAAGCAGCAGGATGCCGAGGAACAGCAAGAGGCCCAACCCGAGTAACCGGGCGGCCAGCAGTGGACCAATCTCCTCCACGCCGCGAAGCGTGCTCAGCAGACGGGCGACGGCAAGGTAAATGAACGGCCAGGCCGCCGCCCCGATGCCGACCAGTACGAGGATGCGGCCCACCCTGCCTTTCGCGCTGCGGCGCCGACGAACGGCCAACAGTTTGGGCCGCAAGAGGATCCGCAACTCGGCCAGGACCCCGATATTCACCCGTCGAGCACTCGATCGATCTCGGCCTCCGATGCCCCGCGAGTGATCCTCAGGAACACTTCCTCCAGGCCGGCTTCTTCCGTCGCCGCGGCGCTTCTGAGGTCGGCCATCGACCCGCCCGCTACTACCCGCCCATGGTCGATTACGGCCAGACGGTCGCACAGGACCTCGGCCAGTTCGAGCGTGTGTGTGGACAGCAGGACCGTCCCCCCGCCGTCCGCATAGGAACGCAACAGATCTTTGAGCAGGCGGGCGGAGCGCGGATCCAATCCGACCATGGGTTCATCGATCACCAGGACGTCCGGCTGATGAACGAGCGCCGAAGAGATGATCAGCTTCTGTCGCATCCCGTGGCTGTAGGACTCGACGAGTTGATCGCGCCAGGACGTCAGATCCCACAGGCCGAGCAGCTGGTCGATCCGGCGCTCCACTTCCGGGCCCTCCAAACCGAACAGGCCCGCCGCAAATCGCAGTAACTCGGCGCCGGTGAGCTTTTCGTACACGAACGGCCGGTCGGGCACGAAGCCCAGCACACGGCGTGCGGCGAGCGGCTCCCGGACGATGTCATGGCCGGCGATCCGGACGGACCCGCCGTCAGGTTCGAGGATTCCGGCGATCATCCGCAGCGTCGTGGTCTTGCCGGCGCCGTTGGGTCCGAGCAAGCCGAAAATTTGGCCGCGGTCGATCTGGAGGTCGATCGCATCCACCGCGGTGAATTCGCCATACCGCTTCGTGAGTTTCGACAGGACGATCATGGCCGGAGCGCCTGTTCGCGAAAGAATGCGAGCTCGAATGCCGTCCGTCTGAGATGCATGCCGCCCGGAATGTCGGCTTCGAGGATCCGGCCGTCCTCGTCCACCCACGTTCGCGCCTGATTACGGGCGACCTGCTCGACCTGCCAGGCGGCTACCGTATCCAGGCCGGCGATGATCCATTCACCCGTATCAGGATCCGTGTCGGCGCTGTCGGCGAACACGCGCGCAGTCTCCTCGATTATCCGCAACTCGAT
>CBDUXS010000198.1:0-2745 GCA_965371255.1 uncultured bacterium | reverse complement strand
GTCAATCGCCTGCTTGCCGAACAACACGAGGTCGTAGTCCCGTCCGCGGATCGCATCGGCCAGCGCGCGCGCGACGACAAGCCCGTCGGGCGGCGGGTCGGCACGAAGCAGGACCGCGTCGTCCGCTCCCATGGCCAGGGCGGAACGCAGCGTATCACGCGCCGCATCCGGACCCAGCGTGAGCACCGTAACGCGCCCATCGCCCGCCTGTTCTTTCAACAGCAGCCCCTGCTCGAGCGCATACTCGTCGTACGGATTCATGACGAACTTGATGCCGGAAGTGTCGATCGAACGTCCGTCCGATCCTATTTCGACCCTCGCCTCCGAATCCGGAACCCGCTTGAGGCAAACGATCGAATTCACGGCAGTCTCTTCAATTCGATGATCTCTTCCTCGGTAATCTGATACAGCCGGAATGCCACCAGGTCGATCAATTCGTCTGTGATCGTCGTCTCGCGACGTGTCTGGGCTTTGTCTTCCGGGCCCTCCTGCCGGCGTGCCCGCAATTCAACGAGACGCGCCGCCAGCCAGCACAGAAAGTCGTGGGCCACGTCACGATGTTCCCGTGAACGGTCGGGCTCTCCGTTCGCTCCTCGAGGCAGGAACGCGTCCACCAGGGTCAACAGGGCCGGAAACACCATCTCCGTGAGCTCGCGACCGTCCGTGAGCTCTTCATCGGTGATCTGTTCCCAACTCATCTCGTTCCAGTACAGCTCGCATGCTTCCTCGAACAGATGCTTGCGAGACTCCGCCGGCGTCGGTCGAAGGACAACATCTCCGGGACCCAACTCGCGGCCGACCAGCTTTCGCAGCGCACGAACGCGCTCCTCCACCAGCGTGCGGGCTGCCAGTGCCAATTCGTCGCTCAACGGACCTCCATTGTCATCTATTCAGGAAAAACTCGCAGATCAACGGGCGCAGAAAGATGCGACCGGCTTCGGACGTGAGCAAGAAGAGCCGAGGCCGCGGAGTCCGGGCTGACCTGCCCCGCGACGCCGCGTATGTTGCGCGTATGGAAAACCGAATCGGCGGGTGCGGAACCTGCGCAGCGCAACGCCGGACCAGGGACACGTGTTACAAATGATGCGGGCGCGACCAGTTGCGCCCCGCGAGTCCCGGGTCATCGTGCGCTCATGCCGGTAGAACGCGACGAGCCCGGACTCGTCAGCCTGGTTCAGCAGGGCGATGTCGAGGCGTTTGGCGAGCTTGTCGAGCGCTATGCGGACCCGGCGTACGGTGTGGCACTGTCGATTACAAGGTCGCCGCAGGACGCAGAGGATGCCGTGCAGACGGCATTTATCCGGGCTCTTGGCAGAATCGACCAGCTTCGGCCCGGAAGTCCGTTCGGGCCTTGGTTTTACAGCGTGTTGAGATCGACCGCGTTGAATCTGCGGCGCCGGGAGGGTCTGCGATCGCACGAGGTGATTCCGGACGCGACAGCGGGAGGCGGACGTCCGGACGATGATCTGGAGCGAACGCTGGCGCGCGAGAAGGTACTCGCGGCGCTGGAGACACTGCCAGAACAACAGCGGACGGCGGTCGTGTTGTATGACCTGGAGGGCTTCAGCCACAGGGAGGTGGCCGAGAGTCTTGGCGTGGCGGCCGGCACGTCTCGGGCCCACGTGCATCATGGAAGGAAGGCGTTGCGGGTGTTGTTGGGACCGGACGTTGAACAGATACGCAACGATGAATCAGGTGAAACTGAAGGAGACGAATGATGCACGATCGGCCCAGGTGGCTTGATGCTTTGCGTCCGGACGATCTGACGGCCGCGCGGCTCCGCCGTGCCATCCTCGATGCGGCGCAGCCCCTGCTGGCAGCGCGTCGTGACAGTTGGTGGGATGTCGCATCGGAGTGGGCCACTCCGCTTACACCGATTGCGGCGGCGCTGACCCTGCTGTTCGCCGGGTTGGCGATCCAGCAGGTGATTCCATCGGACGAGCCTGACGTCTCACGCAGCGTTTCCGCCGATGTCGTCGAGTCCCTGCGCCTGGAAGCCGTACCGGCCGGATTCAGCGCGGAGTTGACGAACGACGCCAGGTTTGTTTTCGCGGCGCTCGAAGAGGCAAACGCTCCTGATTTCCGAGTTCACCAGGCATCCGACACCACGGCTTCGGCCCCGAGCTCGGAGCGCTGAGTGGCTACTTCGAGAGCCAGAGTTTCCCTTCTGCTCGCCATCACATTCCTCGCCGGCATGGCCGCGGGGTTCGCCGCGGACCGGCAGCAGGCACGACCGGCGGTCGCCGTGTCCACGAACACGTCCGCAAATGACGTCCCCGGCACGAGGGGCACCACGATCGAGCGTTTCGCGGACGAGCTGGGGCTCACCGAGTCCCAGCGAGCCGATATCGCGCCCGTCCTGGAGGATACGCGACGGGGGATGTTGGATCTGTTCGAGCCTGTGCGGCCCGCCTACGGCGAACTCATCGATTCGGCTCGCCTGAGAATCGAGGAGGTCCTGACGCCCGAACAGGTGACGGAGTACCGACGTCTCCTCGAGCGCGACTACGGATCGAGGTACGGCGAGCCACAGGATCACGAAGGGGATTGACCGGCGGGCCGGCGGAATGGATCGCCGTCGCAACGGTCTAAGACGCGACGACTCAATGTCGACGCAACGGACCGAAACCTGGATAAACGAAAGGCCCGAGACCGGGCCTTTCTCGACCGACAAGAGGTACGGGCATGCGGCTCAGGACCGGAGTAGTGCTGGCGCTGGTGGTGAGTGCGGGGCCGGTGATGGGG
>CBDUXS010000197.1:0-2745 GCA_965371255.1 uncultured bacterium | reverse complement strand
GATCACGAACACGCCGATCAAGACGAGTCCGACGGTTAGGAGGCGTCCGTGAACCTCAAGGCACTCGCTGCTGAACTATTCGGCACGTTCGGACTTTCGCTCGCCGTGATCGTCTCGATCAACAGCCCCGGATTTCCTGTTGGAACACCGGTCATCGCGGGACTGACCCTGGGCCTGTTCGTATACACGATCGGCCCGATCAGCGGATGCCACATTAATCCGGCAGTCACTTTGGGCCTTGCGGCGATTCGCAAAGTCGACATGAAGACGGCCGGAACTTACATCGTGGCTCAATTCCTGGGAGCGACTCTGGCGATCGGAGTCGGGAGTCTCTTGTTTGCAGCCCCTGAGGTTTTGGTTTGGGCAGAGTCTGCCAGTGTGGGCGCCGCTGAGGCGCTGGGGGCGATGATTTTCCTGTTCGGAATTGCAGCCGTCGTTCTGGGCCGCGTACCCGAGTCGATGAGCGGCATTGTGGTCGGCGGATCGCTGATGATCGGGATCCTGTGGGCAGCTCAGGCGTCCAATGCTGTGTTGAATCCTGCTGTAGCGTTCAGCCTCGGCTCGCTGTCCCTGGCGTATATCTGGGGACCGATACTCGGCGCGATAGTCGGGGCTCTACTCAGTTCCAGTCTGGCGGGGAGTGTGGCAGAAACGGACTTCTAGAGGACAGACAAACTCGGATCGCACCGCGGTCCGAGTTTGTCCTACCTGGCATCAGTCTCCATGCTCCACCCGGCGGCCGTGTGCAGACGCTGGAAACACATCCTGCGTTCTGCGTGAAATCATTGTCCACATCTCCATTCCCGCCAGCTCACTCCCCTGCGACCGCGCACCCATCCAGATCCCTGTAACTGGCTGTTCCAGTAGGCGTTAAGTGAGCCTCTCATGCGTTGTTGTGGGGTACGGCACGGCTTTCGCTCTTCCTTTGCGCGACGAGACACTGCCGACTGGCCCTTCGTGGAGGATATCACGCTGAGTAACAACGCTTGCCCCATCTGTGGTAACGATACGGTGAAGGGCAACCGATACTGCACGGATTGCGATTACGAGGGATCCGGTGCTCGTGTGGCCGCCGCTCGGTCCGGTCGCATTAAAGCGCCGAAGCGATCTGGTGGTAGCGTAACTCTCGTGCTGCTGTTCTTCGTCGTGAGCGCCTTCGGCACCGTCCTGACCGGCATGTTTGCTCCCAACGTGCTATCGATTCCCTTGCTGCGGACCGATGGGGCCGCATACGCGACTGAGTGGGGTGAGGTGCGCGTTGCGCGAATCGGGTCACGGATTCGCGCGCAGGCGAGTACCAGGAGTGACGTGGTCGGAACTCTGTCCATCGGAGACAGCGTCCGCGTGGAGCCCGTTCCCAACGGTTGGTTTAGAGTCTATTCGGCGGATCTCGTGCCCCGCATGAGAGCCAGACCCCTCGGTTTCGTATACGGAACTCTTCTGGAACCCGCCACAAGGCAAGTCGTGAATGCGGGGATCACGGGAACCAGATAGCTCCGGTAGTGCTCATAGCACCTGCTTGAGACGCCGGAGTACCTGGGGGCGGTAGGGGTCGTCCGACGGAATCTCCGGAATCAGCCTGCTCACCCAGCCAACCAGTCGCCGATCCTCACGGCGGCGCCGCACTGCCCGCTCGGGCACCAGTCGGACCGCCTCCAGCAACACGGCACCAAGGTGAGCGTCGACGTAGGTCCAGTCACGGCCGATCATGCGTCCGATTGCCTGCTTCGCCTCGTGCGCCTGGGCCGCGCTGGCCAGCAGCGCTTCAGGGTCGGAATGCCAGAATGCTCTTTCTCTCATAACGGCGATCGTGTGCATCTGCCGTGCCATATCGTAACCCGTTGTTACATTTGATGTTTACGCCGACATCGTCGAACGGTCGTGGCATGGAGGCGACAGCAAGATTACTCAGGGGATGTGCGCGGGCGTGGTCTCGAATTCCTGCAGAAGCAGCCTGAAGGCTTCTTGTTCCCGCAGCGTCGCGTATTCAGGGAACACGGCAAACCTCAAAGAGCCGGGGTCCCGCACCCGGACGGCCGTAGCCGCAGCCTTCAGCGCCGCCGGATATTCACCCAGCAGCGCACCCAATGCCGTCAGGTCTGAAGGGGCGGGGTCGACCTCGGCGGCGAAACGCCCGAGCGCCGCGGCTCGATCGCCGTCGAGCAGGGCATCCACCAGCTCGCCGCTTCCACCGAGCAGGCCGACCCAAGCCCGGAGTTCGTCGCGGCTGCGAACTGAATCGCCGACGAGCAGCCGGGTGAACAATACGTCCGCGGACAGCGGCGCATACGCGGGAAACGCAGTCTTCAGGCTATCAAGGCCGGCCAGGGCCATATCGAATTCACCCTGAAGCTTTTGGAGATTGGCCCGAAGCCAGGCGCCATTGAATGACAGAGGATCGGCTTCAACCGCTCGCCGGCAGGCTTCCCGGGCGTCAGGAATCCGGCCTTCATACATCGCGAATTCGCACAACCGGGCAAGCGCTTCCCCATTACCTGGATCCAGTGCGACGGCCCGTTTCAAATGTGATCGTCCGCCCGAGAAGTCTCGCTCGTACAGGTAGAGAATCTCGCCCAGCACAGCGTGCGCATTCGCTTCTCCGGGATCGATGCGCAGGGCAGTACGCGCAGCGGCCGCGCCGTCCTGTCGCGTTTTCTCGACAGGAAACCGCGTAAATCTTGGAAGCGTCGCGTAGGCCTCGGCGAGCGCCGTCCAAACGGGAGCAAATTCTGAATCGGCCTCTAT
>CBDUXS010000196.1:0-2750 GCA_965371255.1 uncultured bacterium | reverse complement strand
GTGGAAGCGGTGATCACGGCGCGCGGCGTGTCCGCGCACGCGGCCCATCCGGACAAAGGCGTGAACGCGTTGTACAAACTTGCCCCGATCCTCAAGGACATCGAGACGCTTAACGAGCGGCTCCCGAGCGACGATTTTCTCGGAAAGGGCACAGTGGTCGCGTCCGATCTCGAGTGCGATTCGGCCTCGCTGAACGCGGTTCCTGCGGCGGCGCGTCTCTACATCGACCGGCGGCTCACGGCCGGCGAGACGCCGGAGGGGGCCCTGGCCGAAATCGCCGCTTTGCCGAGCATGGGCGACTGCGAGCTGAACATGCTCGAGTACGACGAGATCAGCTGGCGCGGCGAGCGCGCGCAGCAGGACAAGTTCTATCCGGCGTGGGTACTGGAAGAGGACCATGCGCTCGTGCAAGGTGTGGCCCAGGCGGTGGAAAGCGTGACAGGAGAAGCGCCCCGAATCTCGAGGTGGGGCTTCTCCACGAATGGCGTGGCCACGGCCGGCCGGTACGGCATCCCGTCCGTGGGTTTCGCGCCGGGCATCGAAGAATTGTCCCACTCAACGGAAGAGTGGGTGTCCGTGGAGGACCTCGTGACGTCGGCGGCCGTATACAGCCTGATTCCCGAAATCCTTGTCGCGCGAAAGGACGAGCTCACGTGACGATCGACCTGAAAGGCCGCGACTTTCTGTCCACGCAGGACTGGAGCGTCGAGGAACTCGAGGTCCTGTTCCAGTTGGCCGCGGAACTCAAGCAGGCGAAGCGGGAGGGCCGGTACGAGCGCCTGCTCGACCTGAAGACGCTGTACATGATCTTTTTCGATTCCTCGACCCGGACCCGCAACTCGTTCGAGACCGGAATGACGCAGCTCGGCGGGCACGCGATCTATCTGTCGCCGGACAGGATGCAGATCAGCCACGGCGAGAACGCGAAGGACACGGCCAGCGTCCTGTCCCGGTACGGAGAGGCGATCGCGATCCGGCACTGCTGCTTCGGCGAGGGTAACGCCTACCTGAATGAAGTGGCGGAACACGCGGACGTCCCGGTACTCAGCATGCAGTGCGACGTATACCATCCGTGCCAGATCCTCGCCGACTACCTGACGATTCGTGAGAATTTCGGTGAGACGCGCGGTCTCAAGCTGGGCGTGGCGTGGACCAGCGCTCCCAACTACGTCCGCCCGCTGTCGGTGCCGCAGAGCCTGATTCTCATGATGCCGCGATTCGGAATCGACGTGACGCTGGCTTATCCGCCCGAATTCCGGCTCATGCCGGAGATCGAGGAGCAGGCGCGCGCGAACGCGGAGGCTGGCGGGGCCTCGTTCGAGATCACCAACGAATTCGAGTCAGCGTTCGAAAACGCCGACATCGTCGTGCCCAAGTCGTGGGGCCCGCTCATGGTCACGCAGGACACGGCGGAGGGTCTCGAACTGATCGAAAAGTATCCGGAATGGCGGTGCACATCGGAGCACATGGCGCTCGGGCACGATGAGATGATATACATGCACCCGCTGCCGGCAGACC
Organism: uncultured bacterium; assembly: GCA_965371255.1. Classification (GTDB taxonomy): domain Bacteria; phylum Gemmatimonadota; class Gemmatimonadetes; order Palauibacterales; family Palauibacteraceae; genus JARFPW01. Next base: position 1,232 of record CBDUXS010000196.1, on the reverse strand, counting down.
GAGGGCGCGAAGTCACCAACGAAGTGATCGATGGTCCGCAATCCGTGGTGTACGACGAGGCCGAGAACCGACTGCACGTGCAGAAGGCGCTCATGGCCCTGACGATGGGATGAGGAGGGGCACATGACGGCGTTCACACTTCGGTGTGTGGAGTGCGGACTCAAGTACGACGAGGACCGGAGCCGTCTCGTCTGCGATAATTGCACGCGCCTGCAGGAAACGGGCGGCCCGACCCGTGGCGTACTCGAGGTAGAACTCGAAGAGCTTCCGAGCTCCTGGCCGATGGATCCGCCGTCCAGCCGCAAGTTTCTCGAGCCGTTTCTCCCGCTGTCGCCTGGCGCCTGGCTCCCCCCGCTGCCCGTCGGTGACACGCCACTGCTCGACGTTCCGGAGCTGCGGAACGTTCTGGGTCTTCCACACCTGTACGTAAAGGACGACACCCGGAATCCGAGCGGCTCGACCAAGGATCGGGCGTCATGGCTCGTGGTGGCCAAGGCCCGTGAGTACGGGGTCGATACGATCGCTACGGCCTCGACCGGAAATGCGGCAACAGCCCTGGCGGCCGTGGCTGCCGCTTCCGGTACCCGGGCCATCGTGTTCGTGCCCGCCGAAGTGCCTGAGGCGAAGCTGGTTCAGATGCTCAACTATGGGGCCGAAGTGCTTCCCGTGCAGGGCAACTACGACGACGCGTTCGAACTGTGCCGGGCGGCCTGTGACACATTCGGTTGGTACACCCGCAACACAGCCCTCAACCCGTTCACCGTCGAGGGGAAGAAGACGGTGGCGCTCGAAATCGCTTGCAGCATGGCGCCCGCAATTCCTGACGTGGTAATAGTCCCGACCGGCGACGGCGTCATCGTGGCGGGGGTTGCAAAGGGTTTTGCGGATCTCGCGAAGGCCGGCCTCATCAGGAGTGTGCCACGACTGATCGCCGTGCAGCCCGAAGGATCAGCGGCGATCGTGCATGCGCTTCGAGACGATACGGAATCCGTCGGTACCGTTCCGGGCGCCTTCAGTGTGGCGGACAGCCTCGTAGTCGAACGCCCGCGAAACGCCATCCTCGCCCTGCAACGCATCCGGGAGTCCGGCGGCGGAGGCGTGGCCGTGGATGACGCGGCGATTCTCGAGTCGATTCCATTTTTCGCGCGACACACGGGCGTGTTCGCCGAACCGGCCGCGGCCGCGTCGCTTGCAGGGCTAAGAGTTGCCCTGGACGACGGCCTGGTGGACCG
>CBDUXS010000195.1:0-2774 GCA_965371255.1 uncultured bacterium | reverse complement strand
AGCACCAGAATGATCGGCGGTCCGGCTGTCGTGCGCATCACGCCCTCCTGAACGCGTACGCGTCAAGCAGCAACAGCAGGAATGCAGCGAGCAGCAGAGCATTGACCGTACCCGCCGCGGCGAGATTTCGCGCCCCCGCGGCCGGCAGCCGTTCGAGCAGCGCGTCGGCCGCCGTGGCACCGGCCGCGAACAGGCCTCCCGTCTCCGTTGCGATACTCCGCATTCCCTGCTCGTCCAGCGCCGAGACGACGACCCGTCCCGATCCGTCGCGCAGCCAGCGCCGACCGTCGCCCGGACCCGCCTCGTCCGGAATCCCTGAACCGATCGCCGGCCGGCCCCGACCTTCCGGAAGCGGCATGGGAATCCGTGCCCCGGCGACCGTCCCCAGTCCGATGGTGTGGACACTGATGCCCGCCCGGCGGGCTCGTTGAACAACCGAACCGAGGCGGTCTTCGTCTACCGTATTCTCGCCGTCGCTCAGGAGGACGATCGAACGCACCGCTTCCGGCCGGCCTCCGGCGAGCACCACGATTGCCTGTTCGAGTCCGTCCACGAGGGACGTACCCCCTCGGCCGACGTGGGTCGGATGCACGGCAGCGGCGAACATCAACGTGGCGGCCCGATCCTGCGTGAGTGGGGATAGCACGTAGCCGGATCCTGCGAAGTAGACGATTCCGATTCGGCCCGCGAGTTGGCCGATCAACCGCCGTGCGAGCAGTTGCTCGAGGCGGAGGCGGCTCGGCTGGACATCCTCGGCGAGCATGGAGTTGGAAGCGTCGAGCACCAGCACGGTTTCAAACCCCGTCTCGTCGTCTGCGCTCCCCGCACCGTCTCCGAATCCGCCCTGGACGAGCGTGGCAGCGAGCAGCCCGGCTCCCGCGGCCAGGAACAGGGCCCGCACCGACCGCCGCACCTGACCGGTCGGTGGAACGATCCGGTCGAGAATCGGGCTATCGCCGATGGACGCGCGGTCGGAAGAAGCACGCCACAACTCCACCCCACGCAGGACGAGAGCGAGCAGCGCCGCTCCGAGACCGGCCAGTACCGAAAGCGGGAGGGCCGTCATGCCAGCGACCTCCGGCCTCGGCCGGCCGAGGCGACGAGTTCGACGAGCAGAGCGATCAGCGCCGCAATGAGGAACTCCCGTCGCACGGCCGCCTGCTCGGTAAACCTCTCTTCGCGGATCGGCGCCGCCTCCAACTCGTCGATTCTGGCGTAGATCCGCTGCAACGCCTCGGGATCCGTCGCCCGAAAATAGACGCCGCCGGTCCGCTCGGCGACGGCGGTAAGCAGCTCGTCGTTCACCCGGACTTCCATGTTGGCGTACTGGTAGCCGAAGCGGGTGCGGCCGATCGGCACCGGCACCACCCCATCCCGGCCCACGCCAATCGTGTACACGCGAATTCCGAGCGCCGCCGCGGCCGATGCCGCTTCCAGCGGGTCGATCTGGCCGCGATTGTTGTCGCCGTCGGTGAGCAGGACAACGACCCGCGAACCTTCCGTCGCCTCCCGCAGCCGGTTGACGGCCGTGGCGAGCGCGGTTCCGATCGCCGTGCCGTCGGTCAGCTGTCCTACGTTGAGATTCTCGATGGCCTGGAGCACGACGTCGTGATCCAGTGTACCGGGAATGACCGTCAGCGCCTCTCCCGCGAACGCCACCAGACCGATCCGATCCTCGGACCGGTTCTCGATGAAGCGGGACACCTCACGACGCGCGACCGCAATCCGATTGTCGGGCCGAAAGTCCTCCGCGAGCATCGAACTGGAAATGTCGAACACGAGCTGAATCGTGACGCCTTCCGAACGCCGGATGACACGTTCCACCGAGCGTACGGGACCGGCCAGGGCAACCGCGACGAGCACGAGGGCTACGGCCCGTAACCCCTGCGGAAACACGGACCAGAAGGTGCGGCGCCTGACGGGCAGTCCCTCGTTGAGTCCTGGAAACAGAAGTCGTCGGCGCAACCGATGGGCTGCCCATACGCCTGCCGGCACGAGCAGGGTCAGCAGCAGCCAGGGCCAATCCGGAACCGCCAGGACGCCGGTCACGGTCCGTCCTCCGCCAGCCAGTCGAGGGATACATCCGCGTCGGCTACCAGCCGCGGGGCCGGCCAAGCCACGGCGGCAAAGCGTGCGAGCACGGCCTGACGATGCAGGTCACCCATCGCCGCGCCATCGACCGCCCTGGACGCGCGCACGGGGTGGCCCGGCGGCCAGGCGCGAGTGCCGCACAGGTAGCTGCGGAGGATCTGCTCGAGCCGGTCGTAGAATCCTGCGGCGGCCACCGAACCCGACTCCGCATCATCGCGTAGCGCCAGGATTGCAGTCCGCGCGAGGGCTGCGACATCAACCTCTTCCACGACCCCGGCCGGCCCCGTCTGCGTGTTCCGATGTTTCAACCACCAGAGGATCAACGCGAGTAGAATCAGCGCAGCCAGCAGCAACGCCCACGGAAATCCGGCCTCGAGCGGTGGCCTGGGAGGTCGAAGCAGCGGCGACTCGTCCGCGGCGGGAAGTACCGAGCGAACGATTGGCGCCGGCAACGTGAAGGAGAACTGAGGGCTGCCGGGCTCGCCGACTGACAGGCTCAGGTCCGGAAACCGGATGCGGTCCACCTGCCAGGCGACGACCCGGTAATACACGCGGATCCCGGAATCCGTCGTCTCGACACGCGCCACTTCGAGCTGCTCCCAACCGTCTCCGCTCGGAAGCAGCGCCGGAACCGTGATCGGATCTGCCGATACGACAACGACTCCGATCGTGAACGGTTCGCC
>CBDUXS010000194.1:0-2794 GCA_965371255.1 uncultured bacterium | reverse complement strand
TTCGAGGTGCGCATCGAGCGACCTTCCGATCTGGAGCATGGAGATCTGGCATCCAACGCCGCACTCGCCCTCGCCGGCGTGCTGCATCGTCCGCCGCGAGAAATCGCGGAAGCGATCATCGCGCAACTGGACGGAAAGCGGGCCGGCATCGTTTCCGTGGAAGTTGCGGGACCTGGATTCCTCAACTTCCGCCTCGATGATCGGTTGGTCTGGAACGGCATAGTCGAAGCACTCGCCGCCGGGGATGACTGGGGTCGGCAGCCGACGACGAATCGCCAGCGGGTGAACGTGGAGTTCGTGAGCGCCAACCCGACGGGACCTCTACACGTGGCACACGGCAGAGGCGCTGCGATTGGAGATGCCGTCGCGTCGTTGCTCGAGTGGACCGGACATGACGTGGCGCGCGAGTTCTACGTGAACGACGCGGGTCGACAGATCGAATTGCTGGGCGAGTCTGTAGAAGCCCGGTTTCAGCAGGCGCGCGGTGTGGCCAGTGAGGTGCCAGAGGGTGGGTACCAGGGTGCGTATGTAGCTGATGTCGCGGCCCGGATCACCGAGTTGGAGGGCGAGGATCGGCTGTTCGCGATGCCGGTTGCCGAGCGGATCCGATTCTTCTCGGGTGCGGCCACGGCCATGTTGCGCGAGCAGCAGGAGGTAGATCTCGCCGAGTTCGGGGTCGTAATGGACGGATTCTTCGCAGAAAGTGCGCTGTTTGAATCGGGGAAAGTGGCAGCACTGCTTGAGCGATTGAATGATGATGAGCACGCCTACCACCAGGACGGTGCGCTGTGGCTGCGGACGAGCGAATTCGGCGACGAAAAGGACAGGGTGCTCGTAAAGAGCGACGGATCTCATACGTATTTCGTTTCGGACATTGCCTTCCACCTGGATAAGCGAAGGCGCGGCTTCGATCTCGCCATCGACGTTTGGGGCGCGGATCATCACGGTCATGTTCCACGGATGCACGGCGCTCTCGAAGCTGTTGGCGAGCACCGCGACTTTCTCGAAGTCCTCATCATTCAGCTCGTGAAGGTCATGCGGGACGGCAAAGAAGTACGGATGAGCAAGCGTGCCGGGGCTTTCGTCACGCTTCGCGAACTGTTCGAGGAAACAGGTACCGACGTCGCCAGGTACTTTTTCCTGATGCGTCGCGCAGAAGTCCAGATGAATTTCGATCTGACTCTCGCGCTGGACACCTCGGAGGCAAATCCGGTCTACAAGGTCCAGTACGCACATGCCCGGATGTGCAGCATCTTCGAGCGCGCGGGCATGACGCCGGCGGACCTGGATCCGCGTCAGGTGGATCTGGCAATGCTGACATTCGAGTCGGAACGGGAGGTCGCCAAGACAATCCTGCGATTGCCGGAGCGCATCGGGGCGGCCGCGGAGACGCGAGCACCTCACCTCGTATGCACCTATCTGGAAGAATTCGCTGCCGTGGTCAACGCATGGTACCACGAGGGCAATATGGACCCCCATCGACGGGTCCTCGCTGCCGGCCCGGCCCGTGATGCACGGCTGACGCTGGCGGCGGCCGTACGCCTCACGTTGCGCCAGGGTCTCGGCGTGCTTGGCCTGTCCGCCCCGGAACGGATGATTCGAGAGGATGATTCGGATGCCTGATTCGCGGAATGTAGTCAGCTACGCGGAATCGGGAGTCAATCTGCGTGTCGCCGAAGAGCTCACATCGCGTCTCAAGACGATCGTCGAATCGACCCGCACGGGCGGCGCCGAGGGAGAGTTTGGTGCATTCGGGGGTCGATTCCGGTTGGCCGAGGCAGCTGACCTGGTGGCCAGCGCGGACGGGGTTGGAACGAAGGTGCTCGTGGCGGCAGCTGCGGGCATCCACGACACGATCGGTGAGGACCTCGTCAACCACTGCGTGAACGATATTCTCGCCGAGGGGGCTGAACCGCTGTTCTTCCTGGACTATTTCGCCTGCGGTAAGCTGGATGCGAACGTCGCCGAGGCGGTGATCAGCGGCGTAGCGCGCGGATGTCGCCGCAACGGGTGTGCTCTGCTCGGGGGCGAAACGGCGGAAATGCCGGGTGTATACGAGTCCGGGACGTACGACCTCGCCGGATTCATCGTTGGACGGCGATCCTGGGATCTGCCCGGCAAGAACGCGGTACGCCCCGGGTTGCGCTTGATCGGCTTGCCGTCCAATGGACTCCATACGAACGGCTACAGCCTGGCTCGCCGCATACTGTTCGAAAACCTGGGTCTCCAACCGGCGGATTCGTTTCCGGGCTCCGACCGGTCGGTGGCCTCAGTACTCTTGAAGGTGCACCGCTCGTATCTGGATGCGCTGCGCCCGGCTCTCGAGGCCGGCGCCGTTACGGCTGTAGCGCACATCACCGGTGGCGGCATTCCCGGTAATCTGAGGCGCGTGCTGCCTGGAGACGTCACGGCGCGAGTGGACGTGAACACGTGGACGCCGCACCCGGAATTCGAGGTGCTAGCCCGGAACTCCGGGCTCGGTCCGATCGAACTGCATTCCACCCTTAACATGGGGGTGGGTCTGATCGTCGTGGCTGAACCGGACCGCGAGCAGGAAGTCATGGAGTCCGCCACAGCGGCCGGGCTGGAACCGTTCGGTTGTGGAGAGATTGAGTCCGGCGATGGAGAGGTCAGTCTTGTCGGAGTCTGAGGCGATGAGGCGGGCGTTGAGTCTGGCCGTCGGCGGATGGGGACGCGTGTCGCCCAACCCACTGGTTGGAGCGGTCGTGCTTCATGGTGATCAGATCGTCGGTGAAGGATTCCATGCGAGCCTCGGGGCAGCGCATGCCGAGGT